>CAMJTZ010000179.1 GCA_946408865.1 uncultured Clostridia bacterium | reverse complement strand
GTCTTGCCCACGCCGGCGCCGCCGAACATGCCGATCTTGCCGCCCTTGGCGTAGGGGCAGATCAGGTCGATGACCTTGATGCCCGTCTCCAGGATCTCCGTGGATGTGCTCAGTTCCTCATACGTCGGCGCGGGGCGGTGAATGTCCCAGCGTTCCTTCGTTTCAACAGCCGGTCCGTCGTCAACGACATCACCCAGCACGTTGAAGATCCGGCCCAGAGTTTCCCGGCCGACCGGCACGCTGATACCTTTGCCGGTATCCGTTACGGTCACGCCGCGCTGCAGTCCGTCCGTGGAACCCATGGCGATGCAGCGCACCGTGTTGTCGCCGATATGCTGCGCCACTTCCACCGTCAGGGTTTTCTCCCCGATCGGCAGGGTCAGCGCGTTATAAATCGGAGGAAGATAATCCTCCCCGAAACGGACGTCCACCACAGGGCCCATGACCTGCGCCACGATACCGGTGTGCACCTTGTTCTCGTTACTCATAAACTTTCTCTCCTATTAAAGACCGCTGCCCGCAACGATCTCCGTAATCTCCTGGGTAATGGAATTCTGCCGTGCCCTGTTGTACTGCAGCTGCAGACGGTCTATCATTTCCTGGGCGTTCTTGCTGGCGGAATCCATTGCCATTCTGCGTGCTGCCACCTCGCTGGCAAAGCTTTCGCGGATGCAGGCGCTCAGGATCCCGCTCACATAGGTCGGCACCGCGGCATTCAGCACAGTCTGTTCATCCGGCTCGAAGAGCGTATCTCCGCCTTCCGTCTTTTCGGTCTTCTCCAGCGGCAGCACCCACAGGATGGTTGCTTCCTGGCTCATCATGGATTTATAGCGGGTATAGAGAATCCCCAGCCGCTCATATTTTCCCTCCAGGAAATCCCGGCACTGCCCGTCCGCCAGTTTCTTCGCTTCCGTCGCGGCATAATGCTCGGACGAAACAATTTCATGGCCGAACCGGTCGCATGCCCGTTTTCCGATCGGGATAACCTCCGCCTCCGGCATCGTGGCCGCAAGCCGGAACACATTCGCGTTGTAGCCGCCCGCCAGTCCGCGGTCGCCGGCAATTACGATCAGCCGGGTCCCCTTTCCGGAAGGCTGCATGTACGGGGACCGTTCACATTCCGGCGCGGCGCGCAGCACGTTCACGACGTCCTGCATCGCAGCGGCGTATTCCCGTGTCCGCGTCATGTCCCTTGTCGCCCGGCGGATTTTGGAAGAGGCCACCAGGCCCATGGCTTTGGTCAGATGCATCGTGGAGTCCACGCTGCGAATCCGGGTCCTCAGCGATTTGATATCTGCGCCCATGCGTCTTCTTACCTCTTATTATACCCTGTCAGGGCTTCCTTCATGGTCTGAATGTCGCTGTCGTCCCAGTATCCGTGCTCAATGCGGTCCAGCAGTTCGCCGTACCGGGCTTTCAGGTATTCAAACAGGCCTTCTTCGTACTCAGCCACCTTCGCCGGTTCCACATCGTTCAGATATCCGTTGGTCACCGCGTAAACGATCGCCACCTGGCAGCCGACTTCCAGCGGCGAGGAGCGCTTCTGTTTCAGCACTTCCACAATACGGGCGCCCAGTGCCAGACGGGCCTTTGTATCCGCGTCCAGATCGCTGCCGAACTGGGCGAATGCCTGCAGTTCGCGATACTGCGCATAGAGCAGTTTCAGCTCACCGGCAACCTTCTTCATACCCTTGATCTGTGCGGAGCCGCCGACACGGCTGACGGAGATACCGGGGTTGATGGCCGGACGAATACCGCTGTGGAACAGTTCCGTCTCGAGGAAGATCTGGCCGTCGGTGATGGATATCACGTTTGTGGGAATATAAGCGGAAACGTCGCCCGCCTGGGTTTCAATGATGGGCAGAGCTGTGATCGAGCCTCCGCCGTATTCCGGCGCAACGCAGGCTGCGCGCTCCAGCAGGCGGCTGTGGAGGTAGAACACGTCGCCGGGGTAGGCTTCACGTCCCGGAGGCCGGCGGATCAGCAGGCTCAGGGCGCGGTAAGCCACCGCGTGCTTGGACAGGTCGTCGTAGATAATCAGCACGTCTTTGCCCTGTTCCCGGAAATACTCCGCCATGGCGCAGCCGGAATAGGGAGCGATGTACTGCAGCGGAGCGCTCTCCGCGGCGGACGCGCTGACGATGATCGTATAGGGCATGGCGCCGGCTTTTTCCAGTTCCTGCGCGATTTGCACCACGCTGGTCCGCTTCTGGCCGATCGCCACATAGATACAGAGCACATCCGTATCCTTCTGGTTGATGATCGTATCCACCGCAATGGTAGTCTTGCCGGTCTGCCGGTCGCCGATGATCAGCTCACGCTGGCCGCGGCCGATCGGGATCATGCTGTCGATGGCCTTGATGCCGGTCTGCAGCGGCACGCTGACGCTCTTGCGCTGGATGATGCCCTGGGCGATGGCTTCCACCGGGCGCGTCCCGGCCGCTTCCACCGGGCCCTTGCCGTCGATCGGCTCGCCCAGCGCGTTCACCACGCGGCCCAGCAGGTTCTCACCGACGGGCACAGAAAGCGCTTCGCCGGTCCGGTACACGGTGCTGCCCTCCTGGATGGTGTCCTTGTCGGACAGGATGGCGACGGAAACCGTCTCCTCCTCCAGGTTCTGGGCCACGCCGAAGCTGCCGTCCTCAAAGCGAAGGAGTTCGTTGGCCATGCAGGAGCGCAGGCCGTACACCGTCGCGATACCGTCGCCGACGGTAATCACGGTGCCGTTCTCCTTCATCTCGATTTTGCTTTCGTACTGTTTGATCTGCTCCTTGATAATGCTGCTGATTTCAATCGCCTTGGAGCTCATCCGTTCATCACATCCTTGATCTGTTCCAGCTTATTCCTGATACTGCCGTCGATAACCCGGCCTTCAATCTCCACGCGGATCCCGCCGATCAGGGAAGGATCAATTTCGCAGGAAAGCCTGATATCCCGGGAGAAGCGTTTTTCGAGTTCCGTACGGATGGCAACGGCCTCCGTTTCCTTCAGCGGTACGGCGGACAGCACACGGGCCACGGATTCTCCCCGGTAATTCCGGGTAAGTTCCTCATATTCCCGCGCCATGCCGTCCAGGGCGCTCACATGCCCCCGGGACACCATCATGCGCAAAATGCCCATCAGCACCCGCGGCACTTTGCCCTCGAAAGCATCTTCCAGCGCTTTCAGCCGCTCTGCCTTTCCGATGGCGGCGCTGGCCAGCAGGGCGCGGTACTCCGGATTCTGCTTCAGCGCACTGAGCACTGTCACGAGTCCGTCCGACGTCTCCGCCAGCACTTTCTCACCGGCGGCCAGTTCGAACAGCGCTTCCGCGTATTCCTTACTTGTCGTCGTCATCTGTTCCTATCTCCTGCAGGAAGGAATCAATCAGCGCGCGATGATCTTCCTCGTTGATTTCACGCTGCAGCAGCTTTCCGGTCAGCTGCGTGGAAACATCCGCAATCTCGCGCTTGATATCGTCCTCCGCCTTCTTCCGCTCCAGAATCGCGTCGGCTTCCGCCTGGCGGCGCAGTTCCGTCGCCTTCTCGCGGGCTTCCGCCACAATCTCGCTGCTCCGGTGTTCTGCCATGCGTGTTGCGTCGGCAATGATCTGGCCGGAAGTCTGTTCCGCGGCTGCCATGGCAGCCTCGTAGTTCAGACGGTTCTCTTCCGCCTCGGCGCGCGCAGCGGCAGCCTGCTCATAATCCGCGTCAATCGCGGCACGGCGGGTGTCTATGATCTTTTTCACCGGTTTGAAGAGAAACTTCTTCACGATCAACGTCAAAATCAGCAGATTGCACAATGAGGCAATGATCGCCCAGATATTGACGGAAATCACATCTAAGTTCTGCATGTCGTTCCCCGTTTCATCCCTTGATGTCGTTCAATAATTATTTGATCGCGTCCTTCAGGATTCCGGTGAAGGTTCCGGGTGCCACAAAGATCAGCAGAATGGCAACGATCAGGCCGTACAGACCGGTGGTCTCGGCGATGGCGCAGCCCATGATCATCG
>CAMJTZ010000178.1 GCA_946408865.1 uncultured Clostridia bacterium | reverse complement strand
GAACTGGCGGAAGAGGACAAGCTGCTGGTGAGCCGGGCCCGGAAGATTCAGCGCTTCCTGAGCCAGCCCTTCTTCGTCAGCGAAAAGTTCACCGGCCTGCCCGGCGTATACGTCCCGCTGAACGAGACGATCCGCGGCTTCCGGGAAATCATCGAGGGCAAGCACGACGACCTGCCTGAAAGCGCTTTCCTCTTTGTCGGTACAATTGACGAAGCGGTCGCAAAGGCGAAGAAAGGCGGCCAGGCGTGAGTACTTATCCTTTGCTCATCTCTTCTCCGGACGGCGATCTGTTCCGGGGAGAAGCGGAGATGCTGATCCTGCGGGGAACGGAAGGCGACCTGGCTGTTATGGCCGGCCACATTCCTTTCGTAACGGCAGTGGTCCGCGGAAACTGCGTGATCCTGACGGCCGAAGGGGAGCGGAAGGAAGGCGTCATTGAGGAAGGCCTCCTGACAGTGGACAAGGATCAGGTCACCGTGCTGACTTCAGCACTGACGCTGAACAACGCATAAAGAACGTGACAGGCGGACGGGATACCCGTCCGCCCGTCTTGTAAAAAGGGGGAAACCGATTATGGATATGCTGGAGAAATTTCTGAACTTCGCGGAGCAGTCTCCCACGGCGTTCCACGCCGCGGCAAACCTCGCCGCCCTGCTGGAAGAAAGCGGTTTCGCGGAGCTGAAAGAAACGGATCCGTGGCTGGTGGACGCGGGCGGAAAGTATTTCGTCCGGCGGAACGATTCTGCGGTCATCGCTTTCCAGATTCCGGAGACGGGTTTTGCGTCTTTCCGGATCGCGGCAGCCCACAGCGATTCCCCCGCCTTCAAGCTGAAGGAGAAGTTCGAGGACAAAACAGAGTATTATGTCCGCCTGAATGTGGAAAAATACGGTGGCATGATCATGAGCACCTGGATGGACCGGCCGCTGTCCGTGGCCGGTCGCCTGGCAGTCCGGGAAAACGGGGGCGTGGCGACACGGCTGGTGAACCTTGACCGGGACGCGCTGCTGATTCCCAACATGCCGATTCACTTCAACCGGGAGGTCAATACCGGATACAGTTTTGATCCCCAGGTGGATATGATGCCGGTATACGGCAGCGCGGAAAGCACCGGCGGGCTGATGCGGGAGATTGCGGATGCCGCCGGAACTGAACCGGAAAACATCCTGGGCCACGACCTGTTTCTTTACGGACGCCAGAACGCCAGCGTATGGGGAGCGGATGACGCCTATTTCTCCTGCGGGAGGATCGACGACCTGGAATGCGCCTGGGGCTGCATGACCGCGCTGACCCGCAGCACAGCCCGGGACGCGGTGAATGTCTGTGCCGTGTTTGACAATGAGGAAGTAGGATCCGGCAGCCGCCAGGGCGCGGATTCAGGATTCCTGTATGATACGCTGACACGGCTGGGATTTGCGCTGGGTGCTTCCGACGGGGAAATCCGGGCCGCCATGGCCGGGAGCTTCCTTGTGTCAGCGGACAACGCGCACGCTGTGCATCCGAATCATCCGGAAAAATTCGACAAACAGAACCGCCCTGTTATGAACGGCGGCGTAGTAATCAAGCACAACGCGGCGCTGAAATATACGACGGACGCGCTGTCTTCCGCCCGGTTCGCACTGATCTGCGAAAAGGCCGGCGTTCCGGTGCAGCATTTTGCCAACCGATCCGATCTGGCCGGCGGTTCCACGCTCGGACATATTTCAACGGCGCATGTGAGCGTGGAAAGCGTGGATATCGGCCTGGCGCAGCTGGCAATGCATTCACTGTACGAAACGGCCGGAACGAAGGATCTGCCGCTGCTGGTGCGGGCGATGGAAGAAATGTGGAGCTGAAACATCTGAAAAACAACCGGAACGGCTGGATTAATGGTACAATGAGCCGTCCCGGAGAAAACCGGACGGAATCCGGGAAGATTCAGGAAGGATGAACGGAATGAAAAATACCGTATTTACCGGCGCGGCCACCGCAATGATCACGCCGATGACGGAAACCGGCGTGGACTACGAAACGCTCGGCCGGCTGATCGATTTCCAGCTGGAGAAGGGGATCGACGCCATCGTGGCCTCCGGAACCACCGGCGAGGGGAGTACGCTGACGGACAAGGAACATGAAGAACTGATCACCTTCTGTGTGAAACGGATTGCTGGGCGGATTCCCGTGATTGCCGGAACCGGATCCAACGATACCGCCCACGCGATCGAACGGACAAAGACCGCCTGCAAGGCGGGTGCGGACGCTGTTCTGCTGGTGACACCCTATTACAACAAAACGACGCAGCGGGGGCTGATCGCCAGCTTCAGCGCGATCGCGGACGCCAGCAGCATCCCCTGCATCCTGTACAACGTTCCGTCCAGAACCGGACTGAACATGCTGCCGGAAACCCTGAACGTACTGGCGGACCATGAACGGATTGCTGCCCTGAAGGAAGCCTGCGGAAACATCAGCCAGGTGGCGAAGGAACTGGAAATGTGCGGTGACCGGGTTGACGTGTATTCCGGCAACGACGACCAGACGGTTCCCATCCTGAGCCTGGGCGGCAGGGGCGTGATCTCCACGGTGAGCAATATTATTCCCGCGGAGATGGCAGCGATCTGCAGTAAGTTCTTCGCCGGCGACGTGAAAGGCGCCGCGGAGCTCCAGCTGCGCTACCTGCGCCTGATGAATCAGATGATGATTGAGACGAATCCGATCCCGGTCAAGGGAGCCTGCTCCGCCATGGGATTCGGAAAATACATCCTGCGGCTGCCGCTGGTGGAAATGGAAGAAGCCAATTACCGGAAGATGCTTGAGCTGATGCAGGAACAGGGCCTGGAGGTACAGGAATGAGAATCATTCTGACCGGATACACCGGACATATGGGCCGGGAAGTCCGCGCCTGCGCGGAACGAATGGAAAACTGCGAGATTGTTGCCGGCGTGGATCCGATGATTCCGGCTTCCGAGGGAATCTGCCGGAAGACCTTCGCGGAATGCACGGCGGAAGCGGACGTGATTATCGATTTCAGCCATCACAGCATGACGAATGATCTGCTGGATTTTGCCGAAGCGCGGAACCTGCCGGTCGTGCTGGCCACGACGGGGCAGACGGATGAGGAAAAGGAGCGGATCCGGAAGGCGGAGCAGACAATTCCGGTCTTCCTGGCTGCCAACTACAGTCTAGGTATCGCGACACTGACGGATCTGGTAAAGCGTGCGGCCGCGCTGTATCCGGACGGGGAAATTGAAATTGTCGAGCAGCATCACGACCGGAAGCTGGATGCTCCCAGCGGGACGGCACTTTCCCTTTTCAACGCCATCCGGGAAGTCCGGCCGGGAGCCGAGGCAAACTGCGGCCGGAGCGGCCAGGGCAAGCGGACCAGGGATGAGATCGGTATCCACGCAATCCGCATGGGAAACATCGTGGGCGTGCATGAAGTGATGATCGGCACGCAGAACGAGCGGATCACCCTGAAGCATGAAGCTTTCAGCCGCGGCGTGTTCGCCGAGGGCAGCCTGAAGGCGGCGAAATTCATGATCGGGAAACCGGCCGGTCTGTATGATATGAAGGATTTATTGAAGAAGTGAGGGCTTTTTTATGCGAATCGGTATTTACGGATACGGTAATCTGGGACGCGGAGTGGAAGCGGCGCTCCGCCAGAATCCGGACATGGAGATTGTCGGCGTATTTACCCGGCGGGATCCGGCGACGGTAAAGACGGTTACCGGGATTCCGGTATATTCCGCCAGTCTTGTGCAGGATTTCACCGCGGACATCGACGTGATGATCATCTGCGGCGGCAGTGCGTCGGACCTGCCGGAAATGACGCCCATGCTGGCAAAGTATTTCAATGTGATCGACTCCTTTGATACGCATGCCCGGATTCCGGAGCACTTTGAGAATGTGGAAAAAGCAGCGATGACCACAGCCCATACCGCGCTGATCAGCGCCGGATGGGATCCGGGCCTGTTCTCCCTGGCGCGGCTGTACATGAGCACCGTGCTGCCGGAAGGGAAGGATTACACGTTCTGGGGCCGGGGCGTGAGCCAGGGCCACAGCGACGCGATTCGCA
>CAMJTZ010000177.1 GCA_946408865.1 uncultured Clostridia bacterium | reverse complement strand
GGTACGTGTACGAGTACGAAAGGGTGCAGGTAAAGGAGCGGCTGATCCGGCTGGATCGGGCGGACTTGATTCTGAAGTATAAGGTCGACTGACAGGCGGGCGCGGGACGGAAAAACCGGTTTTCACTGCGGAGGGGGGTGAAAAGAGATGAAACTGTCGCAAAGGGTGCGGGCCGGCGGAACCGGTCCGGATGAACGAAAGGAGGAGACGGAAAATAGATTGTATGCGTGCTGACAAAAAGAATCTGGCCGCCGGAATCCGGGAAATGCGGTCTGTTGCGAAGCAGCTGATGGCCTGGGCGGAGGATCTGGAGAAGAACAGCGGGGATGCTTCCGGGGATGCGGCGCCTTCCCGTGCGGAGGTGAAAGGGCTGCTGGCGAAACTGTGCGCTGCCGGGCATTCGGCGCAGGTGAAGGCGCTGATCGCTTCCTGCGGGGTGTCTTCGCTGTCCGGGGTGCCGGAGGATGCGCTGGGGGATCTGTGGAACGCCGCGCTGCTGCTGGAGGGGGAAGAAGATGACGGATAATCACGCTTTTCTGTCGCCGTCCTCTTCGGTCCGGTGGTATTTCTGCCCGCCGTCCGCGCATCTGTGCGAACAGTTTCCGGACCAGGGCAACGTGTTTGCCGCGGAGGGTACGGAGGCGCACGCGCTGTGCGAATATCTGCTGAAGAAGGCGCTCGGGACCGGGGACGAATTGTCAGATCCCCGGCCTTCCATGCAGTACTGGACGCAGGAAATGGAGGAAGCCGCGCAGGGATATGCGCAGTACATCCTGGAAAAGGTGGGAGCCTATAAAGCCGCGGGCGTTCCGCCTTCCGTGTATGTGGAACAGCGGCTGGACCTGCGGGAGTACATCCCGGAATCCATGGGGACGGCGGACTGCGTCATCCTCGCGGGGGATACCGCGGAGGTGATTGATTTCAAGTACGGGATGCACCGGGTGCCGGCGGAGAGCATGCAGCTGCGGATTTATGCGCTGGGCGCCTGCGAGGTGTTTTCCTCCCTGTATGAGTTTACGCGGGTGCGCATGTGCGTATACCAGCCCCGGCTGTCCTCCGTGGATGAGACGGAGATGACGGCGGCGGATCTGTACACCTGGGCGCGGGAGGAGCTTTCGCCCCGGGCGCGCCAGGCCTTTGACGGGGCCGGGGAGTTTGCCTGCGGGGAGTGGTGCCGGCTGTGCCGGGCCCGGCGGAACTGCCGGGCGCTGGCGGAGCATCAGATGAAGATCGCCCGGCTGGAGTTCAGGGATCCCGCGCTGCTGTCGGACGAGGAGATCGCGGAGGTGCTTTCCCGGGTGGATGACCTGATCGCCTGGGCGGAAGGCGTGCGGGAATACGCGCTGGCGGAGGCGCTGCGCGGGCATGATTATCCCGGGTTCAAGGTGGTTTCCTCCCGGACGCACCGGCGGTTCACGGACGACGCCGCGGCGGCGGAACGCGTGACGGCGGCCGGCCTGGATCCCTGGGAAAGGAAGCTCCTGGGCGTTTCGGCCCTGGAGAAAAAGATGGGGAGAAAGAAATTCTCCGAGGTGCTGTCGGATCTCGTAACCCGTCCGGAGGGGAAGCCGGTGCTGGCGCCCGCCTCGGACAGACGGCCGGAATGGAAGCCGGCCGAAACGGAGTTTGCTGCTTTTACGGAAAAAGAAAGTGAGGATGAAACCATATGACGAAGAAGGCTGCTGCCAAACCCAATCCCTCCACCCGTGTGGTGACCGGCCCGCGGACGCGGTTTTCCTACTGCCATGTGTGGGAGCCGAAATCCATCAACGGGGGAGAGCCCCGCTATTCCCTGTCCGCCATCATCCCGAAGGACGATACGGAGACGGCGGAGCGGATCAAGGCCGCCATTGAGCTCGCGTATCACGAAGGGGAGGCGAAGCTGAAGGGCAAGGGCGCCCTGCCGCCGCTGAGCGCGCTGAAAACGCCGCTGCGGGACGGCGACCTGGACCGTCCGGACGATCCGGCTTATGCCGGCTGCTGGTTCCTCAACGCGAATTCGGACCGGGCGCCGGGCATCGTGGACGCGCAGGCCCGGCCGATCCTGGACCGGGGTGAAGTGTATTCCGGGTGCTACGGGCGGGTTTCCCTGTCCTTCTATGCCTTCAATACGAACGGCAACCGGGGCATCGCCTGCGGCCTGAACAATCTCCAGAAACTCCGGGACGGGGAGCCTCTCGGCGGCCAGATGAGCGCGGAGACGGAATTTGCCGGTCTGGAGGAGGACGGGGATGAAGACTTCCTCAATTAAGGGCGGAAAGAAAGAGGGGGTGGCGGCCGCCGTCCCCTCGAGGCTTTCCCTGGATATTGAAACGTTCTCCTCCGTGGACCTGGCAAAGGCCGGGGTGTACCGCTACGCGGAAGCCCCGGATTTTCAGGTTCTGCTGATCGGCTATTCCCTGGACGGCGGGCCGGTTTCCGTGGCGGACCTGGCTTCCGGCGCGGCCCTGCCGCCGGAGCTGCTGACCGCGCTGCTGTGCCCGTCCGTGGAGAAATGGGCCTTCAACGCGGCTTTTGAAAGAGTGTGCCTTTCCCGCCTCCTGCGGGACCGGGGGTATCTGAAGGAAGGCGCTTTCCTGCCTCCCGCGTCCTGGCGCTGCACGATGATCTGGTCCGCGTACCTGGGGCTGCCCATGTCCCTGGCCGGGGCCGGAGAAGTGCTGGGACTGGAAAAACAGAAACTGACGGAGGGAAAGGATTTAATCCGCTTTTTCTGCACGCCGGCGAAACCCTCCCTGCTGAGCGGCGGGGGAAACCGGAACCTGCCTTCCGCGGATCCGGAGAAATGGAAGCGGTTTGTGGCCTACAACCTGCGGGATGTGGAAACGGAGCAGGGAATCCAGGAACGGCTTTCCCGGTATCCGGTGCCGGATTCCGTGTGGAAGGAATATGAAACGGACCAGGAAATCAACGACCGGGGCATCCGGGTGGACCGGGATTTTGTTTCCTCGGCGCTGGCGGTGGATGACCTTTCCCGGGAGGAACTCCGGGAGGAACTGTCCCGGCGGACGGCGATCGGGAATCCGAATTCCGTCGGGGAAATCCGGGAATGGCTGCTTTCCCATGGCCAGGAAACGGAAGGACTTTCCAAAGGGGAGGTCCGGGAAATGCTGAAGGACGCCCCGGAGGAAATCCGGGAGGTGCTGCTGCTGCGCCAGCAGCTGGCGAAAACCTCCGTGCGGAAGTATGCGGCCATGGAAAACTGCGTCTGCCGGGACGGGCGCATCCGCGGGGCATTTCAGTTTTACGGGGCGGCGCGGAGCGGCCGCTGGGCCGGAAGGCTCGTGCAGCTGCAGAACCTTCCGCAGAATCACATGGAAGAGCTTTCCTCCGTCCGGGAGATCGTGAAAAGACAGGATTTTCCGGTGCTCCGGATGCTGTATGACTCTGTGCCGGATGTGCTGAGCGAACTCATCCGCACGGCCTTTGTGCCTTCCCCCGGGAAGAAGTTTATCGTCTGCGACTTCTCCGCCATTGAGGCGCGGGTCCTCGCCTGGCTGGCCGGGGAAGGCTGGCGGCAGGAAGTGTTCGCCTCCGGCAAGGATATTTACTGCGCGTCGGCGTCGGCCATGTTCCATGTGCCCGTGGAGAAGCACGGGCAGAACAGCCATCTGCGGCAGAAGGGAAAGATTGCGGAGCTGGCGCTGGGCTATGGCGGCGGCGTCACGGCGCTGAAGAGCATGGGCGCCATCGAGATGGGCGTTCCGGAAGAGGAACTGCAGATGCTGGTGGACGCCTGGCGGGCGGCAAACCCGAACATCGTCCGGCTCTGGCGGAACGTGGACAGGGCGGTGAAAACGGCGCTGCGGAACAAAACGACGGTGCGCCTGTTTTCCCTTGCCTTCTCGGCGCGCGCCGGGATGCTGTTTATCCGCCTGCCCTCCGGACGGTCGCTTTCCTACGTAAAGCCCCGGCTGTGCGAAAACCGTTTCGGCGGCGAGAGTGTGTGCTACATGGGATGCGGCGCCGCGAGGAAATGGGAAAGGATCGAAAGCTACGGGCCGAAGTTCGTCGAGAACATCGTGCAGGGGATTTCCCGGGATCTGCTGTGCTGCGCCATGCGG
>CAMJTZ010000176.1 GCA_946408865.1 uncultured Clostridia bacterium | reverse complement strand
TCTTCCTCCGGGACAACTTCCGGGGTTTCAGGAGCCACGGGTTCTTCCTCCGGGAGAACTTCCGGGGTTTCGGGAGCTGCGGGCTCTTCCTCCGGAACAACTTCCGGGGTTTCGGGAGCCGCAGGCTCCTCCTCCGGGACAGCTTCCGGGGCTTCAGGAGCCGCGGGCTCTTCCTCCTGGATCATCTCCGGAGTTTCAGGAGCCGCGGGCTCTTCCTCCTGGATCATCTCCGGAGTTTCAGGAGCCGCGGGTTCTTCCTCCGGAATTACTTCTGTGGTTTCGGGAGCCGCAGGCATTTCTTCCGGATTGCTTTCCGCTGCTTCGCTGGTTCCGGATGCTGCTTCCGCCATCGCTTCCGGCATCATTTCTTCCGTGGGAATTTCTGTGTTCATGTTTTTTGCATATACAGGGAACGAACACAGCAACAGGACCAGCGCCAGCAGCGTCGCCAGCAGCACTCTTGTTTTATTATTCTTACGCATTGCTGTTCCCTCCTTATATTCATTCGTCTTTCCCTGTTGCGGGAGTATTTTTATACTCCCGTTTGTTCATACGTTTCCGCAGCCGGGATGGCAGGCTGCCGGGAAATGTTTTTTTCGTCCGGCTTCCGTCTGCATGTTCAGTATAAAAAAATGAGACGGAGAAAACAGATCAGGATAAGCAGAATAGAGGGACTTATTTTTCCACAAACGGGATGGATGGTTTGATAATAATCTCTCCATCCCGGTTTGCAGCATGGCTGAAAATGCATCTTGGTCGGGTCTGAGTGCATCCTGGCAGCGAATGTATTGTCTTTCATGATCCCTGCATGGATAATTCCGAATGCAGTCACGTGACACCATTCGGAAAGGCGGGAAGGACCAAATGATGAAAATGATACTTCACGATCTTGGAAAAGAACAGAATGAAAAGCTGCTTGCCTCCGCAGACCAGGTTATTTTTGCGGACGGACGGTATGCGCCGTGCCGGGGATGCTTCAAATGCTGGACAAAGCATCCTGCCGCCTGCGCTATGAAGGATGCGCTTCACAAAGTCTGCAGGGTGCTCGGGACAGCGGACGATCTGATCATTATCACCGAAAACCTGTACGGGACATACAGTCCGGCGGTGAAAAATTTGCTGGACAGAAGCATCGGAACTTCCACTCCGTTCAGTACATACCGGGGAAAGCAGATGCATCACACCCTCCGTTACGGAAAGCGGAACAGCTTTCGTGTGATTGCTTACGGCAGCATTACCGATGCGGAGAAAAAAACCTGGAAACGGATGACGGAACGAAACGCGATCAATATGGGATTCAGGGAATACAGCATTTCATTCTGCAGGGACGCGGAAGAAGCAGGGAGGATGGCATGATGGGAAAGACAGTACTGATCAATTGCAGCCCCAAGCGGAAATGGAGTGTGTCAGGTTTTCTGATGAAATGCGCAGGCGTTCTGATCCGGGGAGAAAAGGAATATTTACCGCTGAGAACTCCGGCGGACCATTCTGCGATTTTCCGGGCGCTGGAGACTGCCGATAAAGTCATTTTTGTCCTCCCGCTCTACATTGACAGTGTTCCTTCGCATACGCTGCCTTTTATGCGGGAAATGGAGACCTTCTGCAGAGAAAACGGACTCCGGATCAAGGTTTACGTAATTGCCAACAACGGGTTTATTGAAGGAAGGCAGAATGCTCCCCTGATGATGGTAATGGAAAACTTCTGTGCACGCAGCGGGCTGGAATGGTGCGGCGGCATAGGAATCGGCGGCGGCGTTATGCTGAATGCGGAGCGGATCATGATCACGGTAGTGTTCGGGCTGATGCTGCTGAATATTCTGCTTTGCGCTGTCCAGGGCCGGAATGCCCTGGATCCGGTCCGGTCCTTCGGAATCAGCGTGCTTGAACTGCTGGTTCTCGGATGCGGAATCATCGCGTATATGGTTCGTCTGGCGGCGCATGTGAACAAAGGAACGGACGCCGGAGAAAAATATACCCGGATCATGCTGCCATCCTTTGTCTTTATCCTTTTTGCCGATATTTTCTTCACCATTATTTCCATTCTCCAGGGCGGCGTTTTCCGCGGATGGTTTTCACGGTTCAAACCGGATGACGGATGTTGTATAATAACCGCAAAGGGGAAATGATTTACAGCAAAGGAGAAAACTGGCATGCGGGTTCGGTTTGAGCAGGTGGAATCCAGGGAGAAGGAAGGCGCGCTGATACGGGCTGCCGAAAAAACGGCAGACATTCTCAGCGCGATCGATCTGCTTGAAAACGGTTCCGGAGGCATCACTGTCACCAAGGACAGAAGCACTTATTTCTGCAAGCTGACACAGATCTACTATATTGAGTCCGTGGACAAGCACACCTATGTATATACCAAAGGCGACTGTTATGAAAGCCGGGACCGCCTGTATGAACTGGAGGAAAAGCTTGGAATGTATTATACACGGATCTCCAAATCCATGATTGTCAATCTGCGGAAGGTGCGGAACGTCAGCGCGGAGCCGGGCGGAAGAATGGTGGCCGTCCTCCTGAATGAAGAGCGTGTGATTATTTCCAGAAGCTATGTGAAAGAGATCAAAAGGAGGCTTGGAATACAGTGAATATGGCCAAAAAGATGTTTGTTCAGAGCATGATCATCTCAACATCCATCCTGCTGCTGAACGGGATCAACATGGTGATTCAGCATTTTGCAGGGAATGATCTGGTCCTTCAGTGGTATCATCCCATTACGATTGTTCTGACAGGCATTCTCTGCGCAATTCCGACCATCCTGCTGCGGGACAGCGATCAGTGGGATCGCAGGACTTTCTGGTGCAGGGTTCCCCTGCACTGCCTGCTGCTGTATGCAGTGGTGGCCGGCGCGGGCCGGGTGTTCGGATGGTACAGAGATGCGGAAAGCCTGATCGGCGTCAGTGTGGTTTTTTTCGTTATCTACGTCTTTGTCTGGCTGGCGAGCCATTGGCTGGACAAACAGGATGAAAAAAAGATCAATCATGCACTGGATACGATCCGCGATGCGGAATAGCAGCGGGGTTATTCCGGAAGGACCGGATGAATATACGACCGGGGAGGATCAGCAGAATGGATATGCCAAAGAGAAGGTCAGTCGATCCCGTTTATTCAATGTGTGTACAGCCTTCTTTTATCATCGGGACAAGGAATGAAGACGGAACGGCAAATTTTGCCCCGATCACCTGGATCAGCGTTACACACGAAAAGGGCGACGGATATATGCTGGTGATCAGCATGTCCGGAACAAAAAGGACAAAGCAGAACGTTTTGCGTGAAAAGACCTTCAGTGCCAATCTCGTCAGCACGGACATGCTTCCGCTGATGGATTACTTTGGCTCGCGGCACGCGGAGAACGGACGGAAAGATGAAATGGAATATTCTGTCAGCTCCGGGGAAGTACTGGATGTACCGGTGCTGGATCAGAGCCGGTGGGTATATGAATGCGAAGTATCCCGGACCGTGGAGACGGGAGACTCCGTAACATTTTTCTGCAGGATCCGGAATATACAAATGGATGAACGCCTGCAGTGCAGAGATATTTTTGATGTCGATTTAACCGTTCTGGATCCGGTGATTTATTCCGGAAAATATCACAGCATTGGCAAGCTGCTCGGAAACATCGGGGATTTTCTGTAATTCAGGAGGATGAAGATCCACGTTTCTTGCGACTTCCCATACAGTGTGTTATATTATTCCACATCCGGAATAAAGCCATCGTCAATGCGGGGGACAGCGGTTTCATGTTTGTGAGCAGGATTCTGAGCGTAAAAGATCATACGGGGAAACCCATCGATCCATCCTGTACGAAAGAACTCTACCGGAAAACGCTTTCCATCGCCTGGCCTTCCACGGTGGAAGGCGCGTTGCTGAGCATTATCAGCTCCGTGGATACGATGATGGTCGGAACCCTCGGCGCGGCATCCATTGCCGCTGTCGGACTGACCAGCCAGCCGCGGATGATTATGCTGATTTTTGCCCAGGCTCTCTGCATCGGTACCACAGCGCTTTGCGCCCGCCGAAAAGGAGCTCAGGACAGAGACGGGGCGAATGCATGTTTGAACCAGTCTCTGGGAATTATTACCGTGATCGGTATCCTGATGACGCTGATCG
>CAMJTZ010000175.1 GCA_946408865.1 uncultured Clostridia bacterium | reverse complement strand
GACGCCTACCGGACGGTTCTGGGAAACGAACGGTACATACACTCTCTGTGGTATACAGCCCTGCTGACGGTCGGATGTACGGTGCTGAGTCTGTTTATGACGGTTATCTGTGCCTACCCGCTGACTTATGAACAGCTGAAAGGCCGGAAATTCCTGAACGGATTCATCCTCTTCACAATGTACTTCAGCGCCGGTATGATTCCCCACTACGTGATGCTCAGCAACATGGGCATGCTGGAGACGGTCTGGGTCCTGATAATTCCGAGCTGTCTGAGTGTGTACAACATGATTATCATGCGGTCCAGCTTCTACAGTGTGCCGGAATCCCTGCGGGAGGCGGCGGAAATCGATGGGGCAGGCCCGATCCGGATTCTGATCCAGGTTTATCTGCCGCTGAGCAAACCCGTGCTGGCCACCTTGGCATTGTTCTACGCGGTCGGACGGTGGAACGGATTCTCTGACGCTCTGCTCTACATCAAGAAGAACAGAGAACTGTATCCCATCCAGCTGTACCTGTACAATATCCTGCAGAATGCCAGCAGCGGCGAGGCGGCGGCCCAGGAAGGATTTGCCATGCCGGGTCTGAGCGAAACGCTGAAGATGGCTTCCGTCATGTTTGCGACGGTGCCGATCCTGCTGGTATATCCATGGCTGCAGCGTTATTTCGTAAGCGGCGTGACCATCGGTGCGGTCAAGGGATGATCCAATCGTATTTTAAGGGTATGGAACCCTTGAAATAAAATAAAAGGAGGAAGAAAACATGAAACGTATCCTGGCTCTGGTTCTGGCGCTGGCACTGCTCGCCACGCTGGGCATTACTTCCGCATTTGCTGCGGACGACGGCTTCGTGGACGGCAAGTTCACCGAGACCCGCACTATCACCGTGCGTCTTTTCCAGCGCGGCGATAATGTTCCCGAGACTTCTCCCTGGGCCGAATATATCAAGAACGGCATGAAGGAAAAGTACAACGTGAACGTTGAATTCTCCGTCTGCGGCCGCTGGGATGATGAGACGGACCTGGGCAACCTGCTGGCCGCCCAGAACGCTCCCGACGTCATCTACACCTACGCCTATCCTACGGTCCTGAACTATGCGGACATGGGCGGCATCATTGACCTGGCTCCCTATATCGAAGAGTACAAGGACCTGCTCCCCAACCTCTTCAACCTGCTGGGCGAAGAAAACGTTTACTGGGACAAGGATCCCGAAAGCGGTAAGCTGTGGGCGTTGGAAACCCGTCTGGTGAACAATGCCCGCATCAATACCTTCATCCGTAAGGACTGGCTGGATAAACTGGGCATGGCTCTGCCGACCAACAAGGCTGAATTCGAAGCCTGCCTGGTTGCTTTCCGCGACAACGCTGAGCTCCTGCTGGGCGCTGACGCTGCCAAGATGGTGCCCTACAGCACCAGCCAGGATATCGGCTGGCGCAACAACATCCTGACCGTTTCCTTCGTTCCGGATGCTATCACCGATGAAGAACTCTACATCCGCGGTTTCGATGACAGGCAGCAGTTCCTGCCCGGCGCCAAAGAAGCCATGCGCCTGCTGAACAAGTGGTACAACGAAGGCCTGGTTTGGAAAGACTTCGCCCTGTACGGCGACGGCGACACCACTGAAGACGACAACCTGAAGGCTGGCTTTGTGGGCGCTTTCCAGCACAACTATGACTATCCCTACCGTAACGGCGAAGATTCCATCGAAGCGAACATCAAGCGCGCTGCCGGCGAAGACGCTGAGTTTGTCGCGGTCGACTGCTTCGAAAACGACGCCGGTATCTACCGGAAGTACCTGGGCAGCACCGTGGACCGCAAGGTTTGCTTCCCCACCACGAACAAGGAAGTGCTGGCGAGCCTGCTGTACCTGGACTTCATCTCCCAGCCCGATACCATCCTGTTCCTGCAGACCGGTGTGGAAGGCAAGAACCATGAGCGTGCCGAGAACGGTGCCTACATGATGAAGGCCGTGGACGCTTCCGATCCCTACACCCAGGCCAGCCTGAACAACATTGACTTCACCATGACCTGCAACGGCCAGTATCTGGGTGAATACACCGAAGCCAGCTTCGCTTACGGCTATGCTCCCGTGAATCCCGAGGTTGTCCAGACCGCTTATGCTGTCGCCATGAACGGCGGTCGCGTACCCGGACACTTCAGCCTGCCGGCGATTGAGGCGGAAACTGGCGTTGGCACCACGCTGAGCGACGAACGCAACTCCTTCCTGAACAAGGCTGTGACTGCTCCTGTGGATCAGTTTGACGCTGTTTATGACGCCGGTGTGGAAAACTACATGGCGATCGGCGGCGAAGCCATCATGAACGAACGCGCCGAGAAGCTGGAAGCAGCGACCGGTTACAAGTTCGAGAAATAATTCCTGACATAAAATCCCGGATCGGGTTCAGGAGATGAACCCGGTCCGGGATATACAAGCATCCAAATGACTCCCTTCATAAGAGGCGAAAAACCGCCGCGTGAAGGGAGCTTTTTATCAGAACTCCATCCGGGCATCGATTTCCTTTTCCCGATAGGCTTTCAGCCGCTTCCGGTACTGACTGGGAGACATGCCGACTATTTTTCCGAAAGAACGTAGGAAATTGGAGTAATCATTGAATCCGCACTGGTAAGCGATATCATTGAGCGATGCGGAGCCCATCATCTGCTGGCGGGCCAGCATGACCCGGCGGTAGAGGACATAGTCATAGACGCTGCGGTTGGTAAAGCGGGAAAATTCATGGGAAAGCCAGGAGACGCTGACGCCGAAGCTGCGGGCCAGGTTCTCGATCCGGATCGGCTGGGTATAGTGGTTGTTGATATACTCCAGGATTTCCTGAATCACGCTGCTGCCGAAAGCGTCACCTTCCACAGGGTCAGTCCGGCGCATGGTCCGGCAGAGCAGGGACATCAGGCTCATCATCAGGGAGTAGTTCTGGAAACGGTGATAAACGTCGTTCTCAAAGGATTCATCCTGCTGGTTGTCCCGGATCTTCCGGATCCATGCGACAAACTGCTCCGCGTCCGCGTCTGTCAGCTGATAGGTGCAGACGCCGCCGGACGCCTGGGAACGGAAAAACTGATCCAGGTCGATCTGTCCGCAGCCCAGAACGCGCATGACCTCCGGAGAGAGGTTCAGATAAGCGCGCTCGTAATCATGCATTTCCCGGGTGCAGGACAGGCCGTGCATGGAAAAAGGCGGCAGAATGAAAACCTGGTTGGGTTTCAGCAGGAACAGCTGATTATCCACACCCATATATTCCCCGCCGCGGATATGAATGTAGAACTCATAATAGTCATGGCAGTGGTATTGCGTAACCGCAAAGGTTTCGCTGAAATTAAGGTGCGCTTCGTATCCCAGAGCGCCCTGCTGCCCCATGGGAAGGAAAGGGGCCCGGGTCGTCTCGGCCTGTATCAGCTGCATGGCGGTTCCTCCGGTTTCAGATTGTGCAGGATCTGCATACATTGAAACATGATTTATATAGTATTGTCAACCTCATACAAGTTATACTTTATCCAGAAAAAAGAAACTGGTTATATTGGGACAAACGCTTTAAAATCAACGAATGCTTTCATTCAGAGAGGTGCAGTGTATGATTCGGGTCGCAATCGTCGGAACCGGCGGAATTTCCCATGCGCATATCAAAGCGTATATGCAATTTCCGGAGCGGTGCAGAATTGTCGCTCTGGTGGACATTATTCCCGGGAAGGCACAGCGGGTTAAGGAACAGTACGGGCTGGACGCGGAAGTTTTCCTGGATCACCATGAAATCCTGGACAGGGATATCGATCTGGTGGATGTCTGCACGCCGCCTTATGTGCATGCGGAGATCAGTATCAATGCCCTGCGGAGCGGAAAGAACGTAGTATGCGAAAAACCCATGGCCGCCTCCCTGGAGGAGTGCGATGCCATGCTGAAGGCACGGGATGAAAGCGGGAAAAAGCTGTCCATTATTGCCCAGAACCGTTTCAGGGAACCAATCCGGAACCTGAAGGCCCTGCTGGACAGCGGCCTTGCCGGGCCGGTGCGCCATGCGCAGATCAATTCCTTCTGGTACCGGAGCCACTGCTACTACGACCTGTGGTGGCGGGGTACCTGGGAAAAGGAAGGCGGCGGATGTACCCTGAATCAC
>CAMJTZ010000174.1 GCA_946408865.1 uncultured Clostridia bacterium | reverse complement strand
GTTTCGGTTTGGGTGAACCAAAAATCCTATAATATACTTGAAACATCCGGGCAGAATTGCGCAAAACATGATACCGGTACGACGACGGGACGGCCGGGAGAATATGGGGGGAGAAAAGATGAACTGGGACAGTATTAAAAATTTCCTGACCACCGCCGGTGTGGACCTGCTGCGCGGTATTGTGGCGCTGGTGATCGGCCTGTTTCTCGTTCACTGGGTAATCAAGCTCTTTGAACGCTATGAACCGAAAATGAAACTCGAGCCCTCAGTACGGGGGTTCATCAGGAACCTGATCCGGATTGTCCTGTATGTAGTCGTTGTCATGACCGCCGCGAACACCATGGGGATCCCCATGACCTCGATCATCACCCTGCTGGGCTCCGCCGGTGTCGCGATCAGCCTGGCCATGCAGGGCGTTCTGGGAAACCTGATCGGCGGGTTCATTCTCCTGCTGTTCAAGCCGATCCGGGTTGGGGAATACGTAAAAATCGGGGACAACGAAGGCACCGTGAAAGTGATCGGAGCCTTCTATACGGAGATCGCGACGGTGGACAACCGACACGTCAACCTGCCTAACGGCACGCTGACCAACACGCCGATCGTCAATTACACCCGGGAAGGCACCCGGCGGCTGGACCTGACCTTCTCCGTCGGCTACGAGAGCGATATGGACCGGGTCTACGAAGTCCTGAACAGCGTTGTGGCGGAGGAAAAGGCGCTCCTGTCCGATCCCGCGCCGACGGTCAACCTGCTGAAGTGCGCCGACAGTTCGCTGGATTTCACCGTCCGGGTCTGGGTCAGAACGGATGATTACTGGCCGGTGAATTTCCGTCTGGTGGACCGCTGCAAGCGCGCCCTGGACCAGGCCGGCATCAGCATCCCCTATCCGCAGATGGATGTTCATATGAAGTAAGTCTTCCGATTCCGCGTCCGGCCGGAAGGAACGACCAGGAGGACGGTATGCTGACGCACGATGTTGCTGCTGTTCCTGACGGTATGCATCGATCAAAAGTACCCTTCTCCGTAACTGTGCCGTTTTTCAGCGTAAACCGACCGGTACAGCGGCGGAGAATATTTTCGTCCAGGTTATGGGTGACGATCACGCGGGTATAACCATCACCCGGGGCGGGACGTCTGTTCCGGTTCAGACAGATTCAATTCCCGCTCCAGTACATCCGCATACTGCTGAACCACCGGCCCCAGATTCTTCAGCCACTGTTTTATATTCTCCCTGTCCTTATAGGCAGCCGGATTCTGACGGATCTCCAGCGTCCTCTTCAAAGGTTCTTCATCCGCAAAGAGATGCTCTTTCAAAGCCCAGGATCCGGCTTTTGTTTTCGCGATAACACTGTTGTACCGAAGCGTATAGATGCACCGGGCGATATCCAGCAGCCATCCGCAGGAATAGAGCTTCTCGTCTGTCTGAACCGCATACCGACGGATGGATTCGTAATGCTGCTTTACCGCTGATCTCAATTCCGCGGCGGAGGGCACAGCAAAGATGCTTCTGTCGTTGTCTCCGCAGACGGACCTGCCGTATTTTGCAAGTTCATAGGATGAAAAGACGTCCTTCTGATAACGGTTCGTAATTCTTTCCCCGGATGTTCCCCAGTATACCAGTCTGGAGAAGGATCCTGTAAGGTATTCATTCCTGTCGGCTATGACGCCTTCAAAGGAACGGTAATACGGATTATCCGGTTCAGCCTCCAGCATCGCCTGGCGTAATCTGACGAACTGCTGTGCCTGCTGCTCCGTGATCTGAGCGTCTGATAAAACCAGGATATCAATATCGCTCCAGCCCGGCCGGAAGTCGTCAAGAACGACGCTGCCATACAGCCAGAAGCT
Source organism: uncultured Clostridia bacterium (assembly GCA_946408865.1). The sequence goes on along the minus strand of CAMJTZ010000174.1, from coordinate 2,281 downwards.
GTGAACATGGTTATCCAGAATGCGGATGATCCTGTCTTTCATCCGTTTGATGGAGCGGTTCAGAAAGTATTCGTTCCTCAGCGCAGTCATCTTTTCAACGATGTCCGGGTTCCAGGAAATCAGGGACGGAAGCTTTGCGCAGGGAAACGCTGCGCACAATCCGCAGAACTGAACGTCATGATCCCTTGTGCAGGAATGCACCCTGCACCTGCCGGACTCTGTCCATTCCGGAACGCGCCCATCTGCTTCGATGCAGCCGGGACACCTTCCGTCCAGTTTTTTTGGGCATCCGACGCAGCATTCACCGCAGGCGGTGATCGTTGAAAAGTCTGTCATCATCCATGATCTCCCGTTACAGTTTCCCTGCATCACTTTTTCCGCTCATATCTGCGGAGGATCCTGTTATAAATAATCATCAGCGCAATCGTCATTGCCGGAACGCCCGCAACGGACCACAAAAAGCCCAATGCGTTCTGCTTCAGAAAGAGGAGCGGAAGCCCCAGCAGTTCAAAAAGCCCTGCATATGCAAACCACAGGACGGCAACGGAGCGGTTGTATTTCCGGACATCCGTGACCTCCGGAGGCTTTGTTCCGGTAAAAAAAACCACAGCTTTGTCTGACTTCCAGGCCCGGATCCCGATGCCCAGCAGCACAAGGAACACGATGCTCCAAATAACGAATCCGAAGATCATAGCCGTTACACATCCAATCCGTCACGCGACTCCGCCCATGCAAAGCCTGATTTCTGAACGATATGTTTTATTGCTTCCTGCTGCCGGACATCTGCCTGCATCTGATCACACCAGCGGTCCCATTTTTCATGGTAATCCGTTTCCGGGACAATACAGCGGATCAGGTCGTGCGGTGAATGAATCTGCCTGTTCCGGCACTCTTCCACACATCTTCTGTACATTTCCCGGCTCAGATCATCACGATCCCAGACCAAAGGCACGGATGCAAGTCCTGCCAGGACGGCGGCCGCAGCTCTTGTGTGCCCGTCTGTTATCACCGGGATTCCGTCCAGCATTTTCACAGGGATTGCTTCAAAGCCGGACAGATCAGACGGGTTAAACCATTTCTGCACATCCTGAAGCTTCTTCCCGGAAATATAAAACTGGGACGGCTGCAAGTCCTTCAGGCTGAGCGTGTTCTCTTCATTCCAGACGGCAAGACTTTCCTTCAGTTTGTCAAAGACGGATTCAGCTGTCTTTTCCACAAAAGCATCCGCCTGAGCAGGGTTCAGAAACGGATAATCCCGGTACAGTTCACCATGCGGACCGTGATAGAATCCGCAGATGTATTCCCGGCGATTGTCAAAAGCGTCCCTGCTGAAAATATCCATGAAGTCGTTTGTAAAGCCGGAAGCCTGCTCGTAAATACGGAACGCTCTGAAACCGGGATGTTCCTCCAGGTATCTGAAATCCAGGTCATACCAGTCCCGCTTCATTTTCCATATGAAAGCGTTCCTGTCTTCTCCCCGTTTCTCCACATACTCCGCGATCATCGGTCTGTAGATATTCAGCGTCCAGTCCGCATCGGTCAGCAGATGGACATAGTAGCCGAGGAAAAAGGAAAACTCACGCCGGGAATAAGCCCGGATCCGTCCGGCGAAAAAGTGTTCCCTCAGGAACTGCCCGATGTCAAAAAAGGTTTCATCCTCATGCCGGGTTTTATAATGGGAAACGGTCTTCGGAGGGGAATATGCGGTCCAGTCCGTATTCGGAACGCCGCTGTCCGGCGCGATATTTCCCATCACGAAAGCCGTTTCATCCAGCCCCGGAATCCTGTCCATGAGCAGATCCGCCACCCGCAGGTGAATCATCCAGGAAGCCATTTTCCCGCCCCGCTTTCGTGAATCAGTAACCGGTTTCAATCATACCATGCCGGAGGAACCTCCGTCAAAGGAGAACAACCGCTTGCAGCGGTTCACCGCGCATGATACAATACGCTCACGCCATGGGAAGGGAGATGAGGTTCATGGCCAGGTTTGTCCCGAAGGAAAAGCTGAGCAAGAAGGCTCAGAAGGAACTGAACCGTCAGCGGCGGACGATGTGGGATTTCAGTCCCGTCAGCAGAACCGTTGGCAGCAAAAAACTGTATAACCGCAAAAGAAACACCCGCGACCGGTACGATGAAAACGGCGCGGGTGTTTTTCATTGCGCATAAGCCGGAAATCCCTGCAATCCCTTGTATTCTTTGGGCGTCATCCGGCAAAACAAAAAAATACAAAAGAAAAAAGTTTAGTAATATTGACATTTTAGTTTAGGAGTGCTATTGTTTG
>CAMJTZ010000173.1 GCA_946408865.1 uncultured Clostridia bacterium | reverse complement strand
GATCAGCCTGGACGCGAACTACCAGCGCGTGGTCAAGGGCTTCGTGCTTCTGGCAGCTGTGGTGTTCGACATCCTCAGCAAGAAGAAACAGAAATAAACAGAGACAGGAAAAACCGGTAGCCGAAACGGTTACCGGTTTTTTCCTGCGGAAAAGGATTCTTCCGGAAGCGTGACGAAATATACTTGCAACGATATCCAGCATATCCATTCGCACACATAAACAAGGAGGAAAAGCCCGTGAAAAAGAGCATCTCCCTGATTCTGTCAGCCGTTCTGGCGCTGACGCTTGTGTTTTCCGCTTTTGCCGAGACCGCGGACACGGTCGTATACGGCAAAATATATACGTCTGACAAAAACCGGCCCTGGGCGGAAGCCATGGCCGTCCGGGACGGCAAATTCGTCTATGTCGGCGACGCCGAAGGAGCGAAGGAGTATATCGGTGAGAACACCGAGGTCATCACCCGCGACGGCGGCATGATCACACCCGGCCTGTTCGACGCCCACACGCATCCCGCTTCTGTGGGCAAGTCTGCCTGGCATGTGAGGATGGGTCTCCCGGATTATGACGGCATCCTTCGCTTTATCACCCAATACCTTGCGGAGCACGACGCGCAGGAAGCCCCCTTCGTCTATTTTGAATACTATCCCACCAATTTGTTCGGTCCGGAAGGTCCCAACAAAGCCCCGCTGGACGAGATCGCTCCCGACCGGCCGATCCTCGTGCGCGACTTCAGCGACCATGCCAGCTGGGTCAACACCAGGTGCCTTCAGCTGCTGGGCGTCTACGACATGGATCCGGCCGATCCGCTGCTGAAGGACTTTGTCCGGGATGAGAACGGGGATTTCACCGGCTGGGTACTGGAACTGGGCCTTGTCCCGCTGCAGCACAACCTGTTTGAAGCGCTGAACTGGTATCCGCCCGAGGAACCCACGGTGGAAGTCATGCATGTCCTCACGGACGACCTGAAAAAATGGGGCGTTACCGGCGTGTTCGACGCTTTTATTGATGACGTGCTGCAGCCGCAGTCCGTCTGGGAAATGGATAACGCCGGCGAACTGAATATGTATTACAATATGTCCTGTGTTCTGCAGGATTTCAAGGATCTGGAAGAGACCGTCGACGTCATCCATCTGCTGAACGAAGCGTACGCCACATCGCATGTAAAAATTGACACGGTCAAGATTTTCTATGACGGCACCAACGAACTGGGGGAAAGCGCCCTGATCGACGGCACGGTGCAGGATCCTGACAATCACGGCAATATGCTGCTCGACCGTGAGCAGACGAAGGAAGTCATCCGCCGCTGCAACGCCGAAGGTCTGGACGTGCATTTCCACATGGCGGGCGACTTGGCCTTCCGGACCGTCTGCGACGTGACGGAGGAACTGATTTCCGAACAGGGCCCCCTGGACATCCAGGTGGAGATGTGTCACTGTGAACTGATCGACCCCGCGGATATGGCGCGCCCCGCGAAGCTGGGGATCATCGTCAACTGGACACCCCACTGGTCCGGCGGGTATTTCGGCGACGCCGCCCTGCAGTATCTGGGTCAGGAACGCTATGACCGCATGTATCAGTTCAATCCTGTCATTGATTCCGGCGCGGTTGTGACCTTCGGCTCCGACTGCTATTCCATGTTCGAGGAGCACCGCGCCAATCCGTACTTCGGCATGCAGATTGCCATGACGCGCATCGACATCAATCAGCCGATCGACGACGAAAACCCCATGCGGCAGAAGGAAGACGCCAGACTCTCCCTGGAGAAGCTGCTGAAAGGATACACCATCGACGCTGCCATCCAGCTGCGGGTGGACGACATCGCGGGCTCCATTGAAGTCGGGAAGAGCGCGAATTACAATGTTTACGGCGTAAACCTGTTCGAGGTTCCCGAAAACGAATTCCAGTATGTGCTGCCGGAACTCGTGGTGTTCGAAGGACGCGTGATCGAAGGAACCGCGAAAACAACCCCCGGTATCACTCCGGAAAACTGACGGAGAAACAAACGGACAGGAAAGATGACAGAAACTGAGAAGACTTATATCGCCATCGACCTGAAGAGTTTTTACGCCTCGGCGGAATGCGCGGAGCGGCGTCTGGACCCGCTGACCACCAATCTGGTCGTGGCGGACGAAAGCCGGACGGAAAAGACCATCTGCCTGGCGGTGTCACCCTCCCTGAAGGCTTACGGCATACCGGGCCGTGCCCGGCTCTTCGAGGTGATTCAGCGGGTGAAGGAGGCCAACGTCCGGCGGCTGCAGGAAGGGATCCGGGCCGGAAAGATCCGGAAGGATGAAAACGGGCGGTACGCCTTTGCTTCCTCCTCCTTCGACGCGGCCGTGCTCGCGGAAAACCCGGATACGGAGATCGCCTATATCGTCGCTCCGCCGCGGATGAAACTGTACGAGGAATACAGCACCGGGATTTTCCGGATCTATATGAAATATGTCAGCAGCGAGGACATTCACGTCTACAGCATCGACGAGGTCTTTATGGACGTCACGGGATATCTGAAGACTTACGGGATGACCGCCCGGGAGCTGGCCGTGACCATGATCCGGGAGGTGCTGCGCGAAACGGGCATCACCGCCACGGCGGGCATCGGTAGCAACCTGTACCTGGCAAAGGTGGCCATGGATATCGTGGCCAAGCATGTGAAGCCGGACAGGGACGGCGTCCGGATCGCGGAGCTGGATGAGAAGAGTTACCGGGAAAAACTGTGGTGCCACCGGCCGCTGACGGATTTCTGGCGCGTCGGCCGCGGCATCGCCGCCCGGCTGGAAAAGCTGGGATGCCGCACCATGGGCGATGTCGCCCGGATGAGCGAAATCCATGAGGATGTGCTGTACAGCAGCCTGGGCGTCAACGCGGAACTCCTGATCGACCACGCCTGGGGATGGGAACCGACGGAGATCAAAATGATCAAAAGCTACCAGCCTGAAAGCAACAGCCTGAGCAGCGGGCAGGTTCTTCCCGAACCGTACAATGCAGCGGATGGCCGCCTCATCGTGATGGAAATGACGGAACTGCTCGTGCTGGATCTGGTCCGGAAGAACCTTGTGACCCGGCAGGTTGTGCTGACGGTAAACTATGACCGGGAGAGCCTGATCGTCCTCCGGGAGGGGAGAACCCCGCAGGATACCGTCTACGGAACGGCGAAAACCGGCCGGCCGTATACCGGGGAGATTGGCCTGGATTACTACGGCCGGGTCTGCCCGAAACACGCCCACGGCACCGGCAACCTGGACCACTGGACCTCGGGCACGAAAGCGATCATGAAAACCATGACGGAGCTGTATGACAGGATCGTGGATCCGGATCTGCTGATCCGCCGGCTGAACGTGACCGCGTGCAACCTGATTCCGGCAAAGGATATTCCCGCGGAAGCGCCTGTGCAGCTGGACCTTTTTACAGACTACGGCGAGCTACAGCGGCAGGAGGAGATGCGGAAAGCCGCGGAGGAGAAGGAAAGGAAGCTGCAGAAGGCGACGCTCGTCATGCAGGAGCGTTTCGGAAAGAACGCCGTTCTGAAGGGCATGAACCTGGAAAAGAAGGGAACGACCCGCGCCCGGAACGGGCAGATCGGCGGGCACAGGGCCGGAGAAGAGGACGCCTCCTCCGGCAGACCGGCCAGGAAGGCGGGGAAGGAATCGCTATGACCAGAGGAATGACCGGACAGGAACCGGATCCCCGGGAAGTTTACGCGGATATCATCGGCCATCCGCATCATGTTTCCCCGACGCGTCCCCGGATGAGCCTGGAGGACCGGGCAGCCCAGTTCGCGCCCTTTGCCGCGCTGACCGGCTACGGGGATATGATCGATGAGGAAGCCCGGCTGACGGGCGAGCGGATTGAGCCGGGCGAGGAGCAGCTGGCGGAACTGAACCGGATTCTCAGTGTCCTCAGCAGAGCGGTTGCCAGGGGAAACCGCCCGGAAGCAGCCGTCACGTATTTTGTTCCGGATCCGCTGAAGGCGGGCGGAACCTATGAAACCGTCACGGGAAAAATCCGCCGGGTGGAACCGGTCCGCGGCGTGATCCGGCTGGAGGCGGATCCGGCCGCGGGATCCTGTCTGGAAATCCGGATGAAGGACATTCTGGAGATCCGTGCGGAGGAAGAAGAATAAGGCCCGG
>CAMJTZ010000172.1 GCA_946408865.1 uncultured Clostridia bacterium | reverse complement strand
ATGGGACGGTAATTGATGGGAATCATCTCGAAGATCAGGTAGCCCAGAATGACCAGAATGTAGTACGCGCCCAGCAGCAGAATATCCTTGTCAACTTGGACGATGCTTCTCCTGCGGATCCACTGCGTCAGGCCCAGGATCCCGAACCCGACGCAGACCGCAATGGGTACCAGTCCCAGCCAGTCCGTAACGGTGTAAAGGCCCATATGCACGCCCGTCAGGCGGTGAAACCAGGTGTTGACGGCGGCGAAACCCACGTTCGTCCCGCTGACGCCCACGGGCTGAACGTCCACCGTCTGAATCAGAATGGTCCAGAGAATAAATGCCAGAATCAGCGCCGTCCCGGTGATGATTCCTCTCCTGTCTTGCTTTTTCACGGGATTTCCTCCGAAATAATCATGAATCAGTTATTCTTTCCGTTTTTTTTGATCCAGCCGGTTCCTGCGGATCCTTTCGTTGATCTGCGCCGCGGTCTTTGCGTTCAGGCTGTAATCCGCCAGGTGCCACAGCGCTTTCGCCAGCAGGATGAAACCCGCGTAAACCAGGATATCCGTTCCGCTCTTCCAGAAGCCCCAGAAATGTGCCAGAGGCAGCAGCACCGCTTCCAGCAGGAGCAGATGCAGAACCGTCCGCACCCACCAGGCCTTCACGGTCAGTTCCTCCCTGGAGTAATACACAATCAGCGACAGCAGCGCGATCAGCGTAAACACCATGATGCGGCCGAAAAAGGTGACCACCGGCAGCTCCGAGGCCGGATTAAACAGCAGGCACATGAAAAAGGTGCACAGCATGATGATCCCGTAGACCGTCACATACCGCCGCACCCACAGCGTGATATTCTTCACAGGTACTTACACCCCCAGCTTTCGTTTCAGATCCGCCACATATTTCCGGGAAACGACGGCCTTCTCCCCGTTGGACATCACCGCTTCAAACCGCCCGGACAGGGAAGGTCGGACATAGTCGATTTTTTCCGCGTTAAGAATCATGGATTTGCTGCAGCGAAACAGCGTGCTGCCCGCACACAGGCTTTCAAACTCGTACAACTTCTCCTTCGCCTCATACACCTCCGACTGGGTGTAGACGAAAGAGCGGTCGTCCACGACCTCGAAGTAGAAAATCTCCGACAGTTTCAGCCGGCACAGCGCATCCTCCCGCCAGCCGCAGATCATCCGCTGGCCGGAAACCGTCTCCCGTACGCCTTCCACCCAGGACGCGCCCGGGTCATAACAGCGCACGATCAGCTCCTCCTCGTTTTCCCGGCCGATCTGTTCAACCGTTACTTTCATTCATCCACCCCCGGAATTCATTGTACGCAAAGACCCGCATATGTCCACACGTCAGCCGGTGACTTGCGGAAATATGCGGGTAAGATGCAGTTATAATCCCCCGATTGTCTGTTTTTCAGGCAGGATATTCCATTCTTTCCGTCTCCCGCCATCACGCCGGAGCGGATACGGCAGTCCCGTTTCACTCCTCTGTTTTCAGGGCTGCCACCATGTCAATCGTCCGGTTTTTCCGGGAGATCATCAGTCCCACCGCCAGGGATACCCCGAAGGTCAGCAGTACGCTGACGAGCCAGGTGGCAGGGCCCAGAACCAGCTTCAGCTCATATTCCGACGCCAGCGCCGTCAGCAGGTACTGCAGCACCCCCGCGCCGGCCGGAATCCCGATTGCAATCCCGATCACCGTCAGCCACAGGTTCTGGCTGATCAGCAGGCGCCCGATCCGGGAATCCCTGAATCCGACGACCTTCAGCGTGGCCATTTCCCGGTACCGCTCCGTATAGCTCATGATCCCCAGGTTGTACAGAACCACGATGCCCAGCACAACGGCGGCAATCACCAGCAGCCAGATCATCTTGTTCATCAGATCCATAAATGTGTCGAAGGAATCCAGAATGGATTTCCGGGACTGAATGTTCAGAACAGATCCGCCGGAAGGAACATCTTCCCGGTCGGTAAAAATGGTGCTGACCGTATAGGAAATCCCGGCACGCTCCGCGCAGGCGGCGGTCATCACAACGCTTTCCGTCATGGAGTCCAGAACGCCGGCAACCGGCACGGTAATCTTCTCATCGCTGTCATAGGGTGAGAAGGTGATGCTGTCGCCCGCTTTCAGGTGAAAGTCGCGGGCAATCCGGCTGCAGATATAAGCCCCGTCATCCGTCAGGGGCACGATGTTCATCTCCGTATCCGCAAACCGTACTTTGTCCCGGGTAATGGAGTATATTTCCAGTCCGTAGCCCTTATCCCCGATCTGAACCGCCTGCTGTGCGCACCAGTCGCCTTCCAGCTGCTCCGCCAGGGACCGGGCTTCCTCATTGTTCACGGTCTGTGTGTCCAGATTCACCCGGTAGCGGTAATGGATCGCCTGCCCGTAAAAAACGTCCAGGAAGGCGTCCATTGTGTCTTTCATTCCCATGCCGCCCACCAGCAGAACCATGCAGCCGGCAACACCGAACAGGGTCATGAAGCTTCTGGATTTGTGGCGGAGGCAGTCCCGCAGATTCCATTTGGTGCTGAAGGAAAGCGCCTTGAAGCGCCGGGTTTCTTCGACCCTCAGGTGCTTCACCCGTTTCGGCACATAAGGCCGCAGGGCATCCGCGGCGGTTCCCTCCAGCATTTTCCGAACGGAAAGGAACCCGATCACCGTCAGGAAAACATTGATCAGCCCGATCACGATCCATGTAAAGGCCGGCGCGTACAGCGGCCAGGCAGGCAGGTCAATGTAGGTGGCCATGGCGCCGTCGGGGCTCAGAATAAACCGGCCGAGACCGTATCCGACGCCGATTCCGAGAACAGAGCCCGTCAGCCCGATGATCAGGGCGTAGGCGGAATAATGCAGCAGAATCCGCCGGTCCTTGAAACCCAGGGCCTTGAAGGTCCCGATCTGGGTTTTTTCGCTGGCGGTGATCCGGTGCATGGTGGTCACCATTGTCAGAATTGCGATGGCCAGAAACAGCACCGGCAGGATGGATCCCATCGTGATGCCTTCCTCCACCTCTCCCCGGGCTTCCGCCCAGGAAACGGTTTCGCTTTTGTCCAGAATCAGGTGGGTGGTTCCCAGAACCTCGTCCGCCTTTTCCACAAACTGCGCCTTCGTCAGCCCGGACTTCACGTTAATCTGGTGATACAGGGAGGAACGCAGGAAAGCTTTGTAAAAATCCGGAACAGCGTTATCCATCATCACCGGGGAAATATAGGCGTATCCGTAGGTGCTGTAATCCGGCATCATCTGTTTCTCATCCGGCACGCAGATCAGGTATTCGCTGGATTTGACCAGGCCCTTTACCCGGCCTGAAACCGCAATGGTTTTATAGGTAAGCGTCAGGCTGTCGCCCACATGGATGCCGTTCGCGGCGGCATAGGAATCGGACAGCCAGATGCCTTCCGGATCCGTGTCGCTGTAGGCTTCGCCTTCCATCAGCAGAATGCCGGAAACCTTCATGTTGGTACTGACCGTCAGGGCGATCGTGTCCGTATCCCCCTTGACCGTGGTGTTGACGGACAGGTAGCGGGTGGCGTCCTCCACCCCGTCGATCGCCAGAACTTTTTCCAGATCTTCTTCGGAAAAACCGTTTTCGGAAAAAATCCTGAAGTCGGCAAATCCCGTGGCGTCATAGATTTCCCGGGTGCTGACATCCAGGGAGTACCATTCGATGTTGAAGCCCAGAAAAACGCCGACGCCCAGCGCGATCATAATCACCATGGAAATGAACTGGGCCTTGTAATGCCAGAGCGTGCGAAACAGTTTTTTCAGCAGCATCACCAGTCCACCTCTTCCACCGCCAGCGGATGATCCTGTTTCTCACAGGACTGGATTCTGCCGTTCTTGACCCTGATCACCGTGTCCGCCATCTTCGCAATATTCTGGTTGTGCGTCACAATGATAATGGTTTTGCCCATCTCCCGCGCCATGGACAGCAGCAGCTTCAGCACCATGACGCCGGTTTCGGAGTCCAGGGCACCGGTCGGTTCGTCGCACAGCAGAATGTGCGGATTCTTGGCCAGGGCCCGGGCGATGGAAACCCGCTGCTGTTCTCCTCCGGAAAGCTCCGCGGGAAAATTGTGCCGGTGATCCTCCAGGCCCACAGCCCGGAGCATATCATGGCTGGACAGGGGATCGGGAGCAATTTCCTTCACCAGGGCAACGTTTTCAATCACGGTCAGGGTGGGAATCAGGTTGTAGCTCTGAAAAACGAATCCGACGGAAGCCGCCCGGTATTCAGCCAGTTCGTTGGCCGCCAGGGTGGAAATATCTTT
>CAMJTZ010000171.1 GCA_946408865.1 uncultured Clostridia bacterium | reverse complement strand
GCAAAGAAAGCCTCTTTAAAGAATGGCCTGAATATCTCATGGCACTGCGGACAGATATATGCCGTATGGCGGTAATAATACCGTGACCACAGAACGCCGTAGGGAATGGCCACCGCAACCCACAGGATAAAGGGCCACCAGATGCCTTTGATGCTCCACAGAAGGATGGATACGATCTGCAGGATACTCAAAGGAATCCCTGTCAGGATCAGATTCCTGTACATCGCTTTCAGTTTCTTTTTGCTTTCCATAAACGTCGCTATGTCACCGATGGATTCAATGGAAAAGGACGGTATCGTTTTCAGCCCGCTTTTGAGTTCAGCCAGCCGGTCCAGTTTTTCCCTGCGTTCGCTGATCTCCTCCTGAAGCACCTGCTCCTGCTGTTCAAGAAAGACTGCAATCACGCTGCCGGGATCTTCTTCCTTCAGCAGCCGGCCGATTGTATCCAGCGACAGCCCTGTATCCCGCAGGAAGCAGATAATCTTCATCCGTTTCAGGTCTTCCCCGGAATACAGCCGCCTTCCGCCCTCCGTCAGCGCACTGGGAGTCAGAATGCCCCGCTGATCGTAAAACTGTACTGTCCGGACCGTGATGCCGCACAGTTTCGCCATCTCTCCGGTTGTGTACTGTGACATAGCTCCGAACCTCCTTTCAGCAGCCATTCTGCCATATGACGTAACGTCACAAGCAATACCTGACGCAAGGGGATTTTTATTTTCTCCCGGATACAAACAAAAAACAAAGTTTCCCGAAAAAAACCTGCTGGAATTCACGCTTCCAATGATAGCATATCCCCGCGATTTTTTCATGCCTCCGCACAGAGAATTATTGGCTTTACCGACTGCTTACGGAATTGACAAACATCATTTTTCCCTGATAACCTGTAGCGGGATTTTCCCTTCCGGTCGATGAATTTCCGGATTATTGTCTTCTGAATCACGGAGGTCCGAATGAAACTGGAGCGAATGGATGATTTTTTCACAGCCCGGGTCAGCGGGTATGATGAGCATATGCGGACAACAATTGAAGGTGCGTCCGGTTTCTATGCTTATACGGCATCGCTTCTGCCAATGGAAAACGAAGCGCGGGTTCTGGACCTGGGCTGCGGAACCGGACTGGAACTGGAAGAATACTTCCGGCTGAATCCGGATGCGGATGTCACAGGAATCGACCTGTCGGAAGCGATGCTGAACGCATTGAAAGAGAAACTTCCCGACCGGAAAATCAGCCTGCTTCAGGGCTCGTATTTTGATATTCCCTTCGGAGAGGAAGCATATGACGCCGCCGTCTCCGTAGAATCGCTGCACCATTTTCCGGCGGAACTGAAGGAAAAACTGTACAGAAAACTGCACGCCGCGCTGAAGATCGGCGGCTGCTTTGTACTGACAGACTATTTTGCCGAATCCGATGAGCTGGAAACAGAATACTTTCAAAATCTGAAACAGCTGAAAAAAGAGCAGGGACTGCCTGAAAACGTATTTTTCCATTATGATACGCCGCTGACGGTTGATCACGAAATCCAGGTACTGCAGCGGGCAGGGTTTTCGGGCGTACAGATCCGAAAAGAATGGGGAACGACTTTTACCCTGCTGGCAAAACATTAACCCGGAAACTGAAGCCTCCGGGTTTTCCGGTCACAGGATCCCTTCAGAGGGGTTTTGTCCGGATCTTCCGAAGGGACACGCCGCCAGACAAAGCCCGCATGCGTTCTTGCGGCCCAGTTTTTTGATAAAGGCGCTCCGCATCCGGTTGCATTTCTGATAATCAATGATTTCAGACCGGTCCTTATCGATTGACCACTGCTGATTTTTCAGCGCCTTGCAAGGACAGATGTCGATGCATTTTGTACAGTCCTCCGGGCACCTGCCGGCTGTGATCGGCTGACCGTATGCAAAGATTTCATCAATCAGAATGGCCGACAGCCTGACCCTGGGGCCATACCTTTCGGTAATGATCACATCATTCTTTCCGAACCATCCGATTCCGGCGCGGGCCGCAGCCGTTTTGAAAGAAAACAGGGCCCGCAATTCTGTTTCGTTCTCCTGCGCAACCGGAGGAATCCAGTATTTTGTCTGATGTTTTTGCAGAATCTGTTCAATCTCAGCCACAACGGTTTCAAGCCTGCCTCTGGCGGTTTGAATACCCCACTCAAATTCTTCTTCCGTATAGTCGTCAGGAGTCAGCTGTTTTCCGTAAGGAACAGCAAATACCAATGCCGAATGATAGGACTCTTTATAGGAGCAATAGGATATATCCGTGAATCCATAGATAATATCCGGATGCTCAGAAAGCACTTTCCGGATTTCTTTTTCCAGCATTACAGCGCTGCCCCTTTCGTCAATACTCTCTTTCTTCTTTGCTTTTCAGCAGAAATTCCTGGATGTTCACTTCGTTTTGATAGCAACACGGTCGCCTTTGCTTACGCCCATATCCCGCAGTTTTCCGGTAAGTTCCTGAATCCCCTTCCACAGATCTTCGTATGTACAGCTCCTTCCGTCTCCGACAATAGCGAGACGGCCCGGGTAATCACGGCAGATCTTCGCAGACAATAACCTGGACGCCATTTCTTTACTCCTTTTCCTGCTGTTATTCCCTTTGTCCGCACAGAAGCGCAGTGCTGATATGCGAACGGACCAGATGTAATCAGCAAGCGTTCCGAGGCAGACCGCCGGCAGAAAACAACTGGCCATATGGATCCGGTCATCCCGCATGAAATGACTTGAATGTCTTTCTGTATCTCTTTCAGAACAGATACATTATACCTGATAGGCCTTGATTTTTCAACGCAGGCATCTGTCCGTAACAGCATCCCCACTGTATACTGTCTTTGCGGACGCGGCTTTTTCCGGCATAAAAAACGCAAAGCCCGTCGTTCCGGGCTCTGCGGTGACAACGTTCAGCCGGACCGGCTTCCGTTTTCAGCCGATCTTCCGCATCCGATCCATGATCCTGTCGCGGATAAAGGCTTTAAAGGGGTTCAGCGGTTCCGCCGAAGGAGCCGCGCCGTCCTTCAGGAACATCATTGTGCAGGGTTTCTCCTCCGTCCAGGCTTCCCACTGAGGAAGCGGAAGACCGCAAATGTCTTTGCCATTCGGATCTCCGGTACGGATAAAATTGCAGAAATAGTCGCACATCTGCCGCGCCAGGTCATAGTGGCGCCCGGTGAAAGGCCGCCAGCACTTGGCCAGCGTTTCAAACCAGAACCAAAGATCCGAGGAATGGAAGGTGCCGGGATCATCCCAGCCGGGCATATCCGGGCTGAAGACGTAGCTGTAGCCCTTCTTCCCGATCTTTGCTGTATCGCTCAGCACGCCCTTCACCGTGCACTCGATGCCGCTGACCGGAGCATAGCCCTGTCCGGGAATCTGTCGGTTCGTTTCCGGGAAGGAAAGGAATTCCTCTGCCCTGTCCCCGAAAAGGCGCTCCGCTTCTTTCTTCAGTTCCTCCCCGCTGCTGGCCGCAACGGTATTGGGAAACTCGTCAGCCGTGTTGCCGGCCATCATAACCACATCCACGCAGTCGCCAGTCCGGTACAGGGCGATCGGATCGCCGACGCAGAAGAGATCGTCCTGCACGGTAAAGAACGGTATATGGGATTCCATGTATTTTTCATAGCTTCGCTGGAGTTTTACCGCGTCAATGGCGCGGGCTTCTTCCAGCGTTTTTACGCCGAGCCACGCGAAAAAGTCCTCGCCCTTCTTTTCAGCATCCTTCAGCGCTTCCGGCCGGCCGATTTCCCGGCGCAGATAGGGATCGAAGATCATGGCGCTCATGACGACCGCATTCCGGAACAGACCTTCGTTCGCCTTGCAGGCCACCTGGGACATGACGCTGCCGCCGCCGGCGGACTGTCCGGCGATCGTTACTTTTTCCGGATCCCCGCCGAAAGCGGCAATGTTCCGCTGCACCCATTTCAGGCCTGCCTGCTGATCCAGGTTGCCGAAGTTGGCCGGCGCGTCCGGCTGCTCGCGGCTGATCTGCGGATGGGTCAGGAAGCCCAACGCTCCGACGCGGTAATTGACCGTAACCACAACAATACCCCGTCTTGCAATACGCTCCCCGTCAAATTCCATTTCCGCCGGATAACCGCACTGGAGGCCGCCGCCGAAAAACCACACAAGCACAGGCAGCTTTTCGCCGGCTTTTTTTGCGTTCGTCCATACATTCAGATACAGGCAGTCCTCGCTCATGGGAATCTCCGGATCCACATGCCACTCCCGGCAGTAAATATCATCTGCCAGTCCCGGAATCCACTGCATGGAGATCGGCGCGAAGCGGCAGCAGTCGCGGACGCCCGCCCAGT
>CAMJTZ010000170.1 GCA_946408865.1 uncultured Clostridia bacterium | reverse complement strand
TCTCCCGGAGGCTGACGGAAATCACGAACAGTGAATTCGGATTTCTCGGCGACAAAACGAGATACCGCTCGCTGTATGACTTTACCCGAGTCATGCTTACAAATCTTCTCCATGATGCGGAAAGCAGGAATGTGGATATTGTATACAGGGCGGAGGAATTTCAGGACCGGCTGGAAAAGGACAAAGCCGCGTTTGACGGAGTCGCGCCCGCCACCCTGGTCCACTGGGACATGTGGGAAGGAAACGTATTCGTCTGCGACGGACACGTCTCCGGCATCATCGACTGGGAAAGGGCGATGTGGGGAGAAGCCTTCATGGATGACCGGTTCAGATATCACACCCGGAACAAAAGCTTTCTGGAAGGATTCGGCCGGACCGGCTTTGCCGGCGATGAGATCAGGCGGATCCGATGGTACGATATCATCCTTTATCTGACGATGATGATCGAGGTTTATTACAGGGAGTATGAGACAGAAGACCAGTATTTCTGGGCTAAAGAGCAGCTGATAACTGTATGGTCGGACGACACTTCTTTCTGATCAGGATGACAGGGGCCTGTGACGGCCCTGTGAGGAGATAAGAATCATGTTTTCAGAAAAAGGACCAAAACTGAAACTATTTGCCGGGATCCTGGCAGGGATCGTACTGATTGTGGGAGTTTATATGACTTTTTTCCAGACCCGCGGCTTTATAAAGACCACAGCCAGTATTACCGATCTCCGGATGGACAGCACGGGTGAAAACACGGTCTATTACCCCACGGTAGAGTACACCGTGAACGGGAAAACCTATACCAGGGAGCTGGATACAGGCAGCAGGTCTTATCAGATCGGACAGACGATTTCCGTGCTGTATGATCCCGGCAATCCGTCTGTCGCGCATGACGGCAGCGGCTTCGGACTCTACCTGATGATCGCCGGCGCGGTGATTCTGGCGGTGATCGTCTTCTCCGCAATCAAAAAAAGGGAATGATAGGGACTTTCGTTCCTATGAATGAAGGGTCAGAAACAGCAAAAGGAATGTGCGGAAACTGCACATTCCCTTTTATTTTGCTGAGGAGGATCAGATGGCTTCGGGCGGCATCGGCGGTTTCGGGCCGAAGTATTTCTCCATTTGCTTATTGTTCAGGCCGAAGGCTTTTTTCGTAAAATCCCACAGCCGCGTCGGCCGTTTCCGGATCACGTTCCGGAGGCGGTCCACCCGCTTCAGCCAGTATTTCCAGGCGCCTTCCGCCGTCGTCGGCACTTCGGAAATGACGTTTTTGTCGTTCTCCGGGCCCCAGCGGGTCCAGTGCCGCTCCATTTCCGGCGTGATCAGCGCCACCAGTTCCTCCAGCACTTCCATCATCGTGTCCGTTGTCAGTTTCCGGTAGATTTCGCCGTAGACGGTCAGGAACCGGTCCTTGTATTCCGGAACGGTCAGCAGCTTCAGCAGGATCGAATTGTCGAAATTCAGCTGACCCATGCCGCTCTTCTTGGTATAACTCTTCGGACTGTTGAATCCGGAGTCCCAGAGGCCGTAGTCCAGATCGTTGATCAGCCATTTCCATTTGCTACCGGGCGTGTTCAGGTGGTAGATGCGGAAATTGCCGATATCGCTGTTGCCGAAGAACATCTCGAAAGCCATAAACTCGAAATAATTGTCCACGTCGACATTATCCAGGATATACTGCAGATCCTCCTTCTTTTTAGCCGGCTTGCCGGCCTTGATCTTTTTGATCATGGCCTTGTATTCCGCATTGGATCCGTTCTTCACGCTGCCGTTTGCGGTCAGCAGGTCCAGCTGATCCGCGTCTTCCAGGTCCACCCCTTCAAACTGCACGACCATATATTCATCCACCCGCTCCCGCAGGTTCATATGGCCCCAGTACTGACCATTCAGATAGACCGCATAGGGTTTCCACGCCTGATGGGCCACGGTGCTCCCGCACAGATCCATCAGCCGGCTCTGGAACCCGTCCTGCAGCCGGGTCCACATGCAGTCATTCCCGCTGTTCCGCAGTACGAAGCTTTTGTATTCCTCATAATCCCGGTCCGGGAACAGTTTTGCCTTGAACGTTTTTTCACCGTATTTGCTTTTCGCTTTGAATTTGAAACTCTTCTGGGGCATGTCCAGCGAATAGTCGCCGTTCAGGGAGATATCCGCGCCCTGGCTGAGGATCTTTTTTCCGGCGTCGTCGTACATCTCCACATAGCTTTCATATTTAACCCCGGAGTTTTTCACTTTCCGGTAAACCGTATTTTTGAAGGGCAGGCCCGATTTTTTATTGGCGTTCTTTCCGACGGTCAGCATGCCCCGCTCGGGATCCCACAGGTCATCCGGATCCACCGTGACGGATACCACCGGCAGGCTGTGATCCGCATGGACAAAGAACGTACCGGTGAGCGTATCGCTTGGCCGGATCCTCCCATCCGCGAAAGCCCGGGCCCGGATCACGGTTGTGGCGGCAATTTCCAGCGTTTCCCCGCCGTAAGGCGCGGATTGCTGCGTCGGCTCCGATCCGTCCAGGGTGTAAAACACCTGTGTGCCTTCCGGGACGATGAGCTGCAGACGCAGCGCCGAATCATAAAACCCGGGCTCCGCCGAGAACGACGGCGCCGCGGCATATCCCGGAAAACTGCCGCTGTTTGCCGCAAAAGGCGTGGGCGGGTCAAAACAGTACAGGCCGCCGTCCTCCGGACTCCGGCCGAAGGAGATATCCGTCTTCATCTCCGGAAGGGTGATCCGGTCCTGCACGGCGCCTTCCGCGTCCGTCAGGAGAATCACCTCGCCGCTCTTTTTGCTGATATTGAAAGGCGCGAAAAGCTGCGCGTCCCCGCGCTTCTCCGCGTCCTTGTCGCACAGAATGACCCTGTACTCCCCGGGACGAATGGTTGTTCCGTCGGGGAACTGCCATTTCCGCGGCTTTTCCGGATTGTCGCTCAGCCCCCATCCGCTCAGATCCACGGGAGTATCTCCGGAATTGAAGATCTCAACCCAGTCGGTAAAGCCCGCTTTCGGATACGTGGCGACCGAATCATTGCTGGCCATCACTTCGCTGATCCTGATCACGGGGTGAAGCGCTTCCTCCGCGGCCGCCGTAGTCCAGGCCGGCACCGCCAGAAGCAGAACCGCAGTCATGATGATAAGCCGTTTCATTCTTTGTTTCCTCCGATCATCGGTGGTACAGACAGCGCTCTTTGCATACGGCCTGATTATACCACAGGAACGGGATTTTCAGAAGCAAACGCGATATTACAGCGCTTTTACCTGCATGCAGGGTGGAACGAAAAAGACCGTCCCTGTTACTCTTTTTTGTTGCCCGCGGAGCTCCGAATATGGTATTCTTGAAGCAGAAATCCGGGCAGCAGAAAAAACGCGGCATCCGTTCCTGAAGAGTTATCTCCGGCGGGCGGTTATGCAGATGATGAAACTGCCCGGGAAAAAAGAACGAGGGTCGTCCCCGCTGTTCCCCGGAAGCGTGAAGCCGGGAACCATTAACTTTGAAAGGAAACTGCATAACAATGAAAAAAAGGATCTCAGTCGCCGCACTGGCTGTTATGATGATTGTTACTTTTATCTGTACCGGTTTCGCGGAAGTCCATGCTGAAAAACCGGTCAAAACAGGGATCATCGGCGCGATGGACGAGGAAGTCGCCGCGCTGAAAGAAGCGCTGACGGAAGAAAAGGTTCAAATCATTGCGGGCATGGAATTCCATGAAGGAAAACTGGACGGGATGAATGCGGTGGTTGTTAAATGCAGCCTCGGCAAAGTGAATGCCGCCGCCTGCGCGCAGATTCTGATCAGCGTATTCGGCGCGGACCGGATCATCAACACCGGCGTCGCCGGTTCTCTGGACGCCCGTATCGATATCGGCGATATTGTTGTTTCCACAGAAGCAGTGCAGCATGACATGGATGGGACACCGCTGGGCGTCGCCCGGGGCGTGATCCCTTACAGCGATCTGTTTGCATTTCCTGCGGATGAAGAAATGCGAAAGAGCGCGGTGCAGGCAGTCGGGACAGTGGCACCGGATATTCATGTATTTGAAGGCCGTGTCTGCAGCGGAGACCAGTTCATCGCGTCTCATGCGCAGAAGGAAGCCATCATATCTGAGTTTGGCGGTTTGTGCTGCGAAATGGAGGGTGCCGCCATCGCGCAGGTCTGCTGCCTGAACGAAACGCCCTTCGTGATCATCCGGGCCATCTCCGATAAGGCTGACGATTCTGAAGAAATGGCTTATAACGAATTCAAAAAGATTGCCGCAGAGCGCTGCGCCGCCATTGTCAGGTATATGATTGCGCATTGAGGAACAGACAGATGAATGAACTAGAGAACCGGAACCGGAAAATCATTGACGCGGTCATCCGGAAGGAACAGGCGGTATGCCCGGGGG
>CAMJTZ010000169.1 GCA_946408865.1 uncultured Clostridia bacterium | reverse complement strand
GGAATACTTTGTTTCCTATTATGATTATTATCAGCCGGAGGCCTACATTGCCTCGTCTGACACCTATATCGAGAAGGATGCATCCGTCAACGATGAAATTGACCGGCTGCGCCATTCTGCCACCGCAGCCCTGCGGGAGAGAAAAGATGTGATCATCGTAGCCTCGGTGAGCTGCATCTACTCAATGGGGGACCCAAGTGAATATGAAGGCCAGATGATCAGCCTCCGACCGGGAATGACTTATCCGCGGCAGCGGCTGCTGCGCGATCTGATTGATATTCAGTATGAACGGAATGATACGGATTTTGAGCGGGGGAGTTTCCGTGTGCGGGGCGACGTGATCGAGATTATTCCCGCAGGGGAAAAGGAACGCGCACTGCGGGTGGAGATGTTCGGGGATGAAATTGACCGGATCTCGCAGATTGACGCGGTAAGCGGGCATGTTCTCGCAACGATGGAACATGCTGCACTGTTTCCGGCAACCCATTATGCAACAGATCCGGAACACATGGAGGATCATATTGCAGAGATTGAAAGGGATCTGCAGAAAAGAATAGCAGATTTCGAAAAGGACGGACGGCTGCTGGAGGCGCAGCGGATTGCCCAGCGTACCCGGTATGATATCGAAATGATGCGGGAGATCGGTTACTGCCAGGGCATTGAGAACTACAGCCGTTACTTTGACGGACGAAAACCGGGTGACGCGCCGTATACACTGCTGGATTATTTTCCGGATGAATTTCTTGTCATGATTGACGAAAGTCATGTGACAGTGCCTCAGATCCGGGCCATGTACAACGGAGACCGGGCGCGGAAGGACACGCTGGTGAACTATGGATTCCGCCTGCCGTCCGCTTATGACAACCGGCCGCTACTGTTTGAAGAGTTTGAGAGACGGATCGGGCAGACTATTTTTGTTTCCGCAACACCGGGGCCCTATGAGAAAGCAAGGGCGCAGCAGACCGTGGAGCAGATCATCCGCCCGACGGGACTGCTGGACCCGCAGGTAATCCTCCGAAAGGCGACAGGACAGGTGGATGACCTGGTCAGTGAGATCCGGAAAGTTACCGCCAGAGGTGAACGCATCCTGGTTACGACGCTCACGAAGCGTATGGCGGAAAGCCTGACGGATTATCTGAAGGAACTTGATATACGTGTGCGATACCTGCACAGCGATATTCAGACCATGGAACGGATGGAACTGCTGCGCGATCTTCGCCTGGGCGAATACGACGTTCTGGTTGGTATCAACCTTCTGCGGGAAGGACTGGATCTGCCGGAAGTCGCGCTGGTGGCAATCCTGGACGCAGACAAGGAGGGATTTCTCCGGAGCGAAACATCGCTGGTACAGACGATCGGACGCGCAGCACGAAACGCGGACGGACGGGTGATTCTCTACGGAGACACGCTGACGGAAAGCATGGCAAATGCCATGGCGGAGACAAACCGCCGCCGTGCCCTGCAGGAAGCTTATAACCGTGAACACGGTATTACGCCGGAAACCGTCCGGAACGCGATCCGGAGTGTGCTGGAAATTACAAAACGAGTTGAGGATTCCGTACCGGAGAAGCTGACGGAGGAAGAAAGGGACGCTCTGATGCGCCAGATTGAGGAAGAAATGATCGGCGCAGCGAAGGAACTGGAGTTTGAACGGGCTGCAAAACTGAGAGACCAGCTGCTGCAACTGCGGGGAGAAGAGCCAATGAAGGACGATATGCAGCAGAGAAGACACAGGAGAAGGGAGCGGATAAGGAAAAGTGAGCATTAAAACAAGCACAAAGCCCGGGAAAGGGCTGTATCTTTTGCCGCTGACTGTTGCCATACCGATTATCGCGGTGATGATCCTGGCAATTCTCCGTTTTTGGCCTGAAATGCGCAAACTGCTGAGTATCCTGATTAAGCTGGTGGTGAAATCATGAAAACACAGACCGGACGGAAAGCTATGCCGCATGAACGCGGGATTGCGTGGGTGCTGACATTCCTGCTTGCAGGATGTCTGGCAATCACAATTCTGAGTGTTCTGACGGTACAGATCCTGACAAATGCGGGCCTTCATCTGGGTATTGCCACAGACGGCGCCGTCGTTGACAGCCAGCTGGACCATATTTACAAAAATGTTGATATGCTCGCGGGGGAATACGGTTTTTCCGCAGATGCCGTAAAGAAAATCATCAACCGCGACGAACTGTTACGGATAAACAAAGAGATTGCCGCCTGGTGGACCCATCTGCTTTCGGAAGGCGATACCGCTACGATGCCCCGATGGTACTCTCCGGAGCTTGAGAAAGCCGTTGCTTCCTCAATGAACCGGGATACAGCAGGAATGGATTCGCAGACGATCGCAGCGGATCTGACAGATATGGTGGAGCGGACCGTGTTTCCGCTTCGGGAGACGCTGCTGACCACCGGAATGAATCTTGTAAACGAGCGGGCAGATGTACCGGGCGTAATCCGGTCTGTTACCAGGATTCCGATGCTTGGACTGGTGCTCAGCATTGCCGTCGCCGGAATGATTGCGCTTTTCATGGGACGGGAAATAAACCAAAGTCTGAAATATTACGGGACCGCAGCCGCCGGCACCGGATTCTCTGTTCTTGCTGCATTAATTATTCTGCTGTGTATAGGCCCGAAAGCGATGGTTGCAGAAGCTTCAAAACCGCTGGCCGGAGAAATCGGGGCGCTGCTTGGAAAGATCGGATGGGAAGCCGGACTGGGAGCGCTGCTTCTGCTTGCCGTGGGATACGCCTGCCTGATCGTGTACAGGAAAAAAGACGGAAATATGATCGCGAACGGGGAAACGGCAGAATGAAGAGAGTAATAACAACGCATGTCATCCGGAATGTGCGGATAACGGAAAGACTGCGGCTGGCGGTTGCTTCTGACCTGCACAGCGCGCCATACGGAGATGTGATGGAAGTCTTCACACAGTGCGACGCTGTTCTGCTTCCCGGGGATCTGGTAGACCGGCATCGGCGGGACAACCGGAATGCGCTGTCGTTTCTGCGGGAAGTGCCGGAAACAGTGCCCGTCTTTTATTCGCTGGGAAATCATGAAATAAAATACAGGCATGCTGCAGAATACATGGAACAGGTCAGAAAAAGCAAAGTGAATCTTCTGCAGGACACAAGCGCTGTTTTTCGCGGCATCCGGATCGGCGGACTGAGCAGCCGGCGGAAAGGGCCGCCGGATACCGGCTTTCTGGACCGATTTGAAAGGGAAAAAGAATTCCGGCTGCTGCTTTGCCATCATCCCGAAGTGTACAGAGATTACGTAAGGGGACGTGCGATCGACTTTACGGTCTGCGGCCATGCACACGGCGGGCAGATCCAGATTTGCGGACGCGGTCTGTACGCCCCCGGGCAGGGGCTATTTCCAAGGCTGACCCACGGAATTCACGATAATGGGCGAATGATGATTTCGCGGGGGATGACAAATGGCGCCAAGCCCCGTATTCCGCGAATCTGCAACCCATGTGAACTGATCATACTGGAACTTGAACCGGTCAAAGGAGAAATGACGAATGAATCAGGAAGATCTGAAACTGTTGACGGAATGGTTTGATCAAAACAAAGATCACCGGCTGAACCTGCTTGAGAAGGAAGCAATCAAAATGGCGGTACGAAAAGCAGGAACTGTCGGAGATCTTCTGGAAACAGCTTTGAAATTGCTCAGGCAGGGATCGTAAGGAATCCATCTGAGCTTCATTTCCATGTAAAAAACATAAAGAAAATGGATCCGGCAGAAAACACCGGATCCCGGGATAAAACGGGGAAAAAGATCAGTCCTCTTCATCCGATACAGTCCAGGTTGCGGGGTCGCTTTCCCGTCTGGCCTGTACCGCTTCATTCAGCTTCAGCTGCGTGTCAAGATTGGCAATGCCTGTGCGGAGACCGTGGCTGCGCTGAAAGGAATACAGCGCCTGAACGGTGGCGTTTCCAAAAATACCTGTGATGTACTGCGGATCCAGCAGATCCAGATAAGCCAGCTTTTCCTGCAGCTGGCGGACCTTTTCTCCGCGGTTGCCGGCGCTCATCGTAATATCCGCCACATCGTGGACAGTTCCGTAACCGAGAATACGGCTGTAATTCACGTCATACACATCCCGGGCGACTGCATTCGGCTTGTTTCCTTCAATGACATGAACCGATACATCGCCGGTTACGGTGTTGCGCGTACAGTATTCCACCATTGCCACATGATCCGTATCCTCATCACTTGTCCAGGTAAAGAAAATCCAGTCACCCGGCTGAGGGATATAGTCACCGGAGGAAATATAGCCGGTGCTTCCTTTCAGCCATTCATAGCCCCAGCCTTCCACAGGCCCTTTGCGGATCACATAACGTCCGGCCCTGATAAACCAGTCGCGTCCCTCGTTGGAACCGGAATAGCGGGGATAAACATTCCGGAGAAGGGAAGTGCCATGCCGCT
>CAMJTZ010000168.1 GCA_946408865.1 uncultured Clostridia bacterium | reverse complement strand
TTGTGGCCTGTTCCGCACTGACCGGTGTTGGTATTGCCCGCACCCTGGATCTGATTGCCAAGTATCTTCCTTCTCCCGGTCATGAAGGTCTTGTCCAGAAGGGTAAAAACCCGAAGACCGGCGACGAGATCGAACGCGCATGCAAGGATGAGGAACCTTTCTCTGCACTGGTATTCAAGACCATTGCAGACCCGTTTGTCGGCAAGATGAGTCTGGTTCGCGTTTTTTCCGGTACGCTGACCGGTTCAACCCCTCTGTATAATGCGAACAAGGAAAAGACGGAAAAAGCCGGCGGTCTCTTCTCGATGAAGGGAAACAAGCAAAGCAACGTTGAAAAACTTCATGCGGGAGATCTCGGCGCGCTTGCAAAGCTGCAGATCACTTCCACCGGTGATACGCTTTGTGATCCGAATAATCCGATCATTTATCCTGAAATTGAATTCCCGGCGCCGTGCATTTCCAAAGCAGTGTTCGCGGCAAAGCAGGGTGAGGAAGACAAAGTCTTCAGCGGCCTGAATCGTCTGGCGGAAGAAGATCCTTCCATCAGGATTGAAAAGAATGCAGAAACGACCGAAACAGAACTGAGCGGACAGGGCGAAATGCATCTGGACGTGATTAAGAACAAGCTGGCCTCCAAATTCGGCGCCAATGCTGTGCTGCAGGATCCCAAGATTCCTTATCGTGAAACCATCCGGAAGACTGTGAAAGTACAGGGACGTCACAAGAAACAGACCGGCGGCCACGGCCAGTTCGGTGATGTGTGGATTGAATTCAGCCCAATTACTGACAGCGATGCGGACTTCGAGTTTGAAGACGCAGTTGTCGGCGGCGTAGTTCCGCGGAACTTCATCCCCAGCGTTGAAAAGGGCCTGCGTGAAAATATTGTAAAGGGTGTTCTGGCTGGTTATCCCATGGTACATCTGCACGCAAAGCTTTACGACGGAAGCTACCATCCGGTAGACTCCTCTGAAATGGCCTTTAAGACCGCTGCGCGTATTGCTTATAAGAAGGGCTGCATGGATGCCAGTCCGGTGCTGCTCGAGCCGATTATGCACGTTGAAGTTCTGGTTCCCAATGAGTACATGGGCGACATCATGGGCGATATGAACAAACGACGTGGACGGATCATGGGTATGAACCAGGTGAACGGCATGCAGCAGCTGGAAGCGGAAGCTCCGCTGGCTGAAATGTTCAAATATGCCACAGATCTTCGTTCCATGACGCAGGCGAGAGGCTCCTTCTCCATGAAGTTTGAACGGTACGAAGAAGTACCGCAGACTGAAGCTCAGAAGATTATCGCGAATGCCAAAGTCGAAGAAGACGAAGAGGAATAATCCTGAAAAAGATCAGGGCTGGCTGTATATGCAGCCAGCCCTTTTGAATAAAACAATCAGGAGGATACGAATAATGACAGTCCTGGAAAGGTTTCTCAGATATGTAAAAACAGAAACAACATCCTGCGAAGACAATGAATGCTGTCCTTCCACGCCGGGACAGAAAGTTCTGGGCGCCCTGCTTGCTGCGGAATTGCGGGAAATGGGGATTACAGATGCTGAGATGGATGCTGACGGATATGTATACGCATCGATTCCTGCAAAAGGGAAGACTGCAAAACCGGCAATCGGACTGATTGCCCATATGGATACATCTGATGCTGTAAAAGGTCCGACCGATCCGCAGATTATCCGAAATTATAACGGGAAGGCGATTGCGCTGAAGAACGGAACGGTCATCGACGGATTTGATTTTCAGAAAGACATACAGGGAATGGATCTTGTTGTAACAGACGGGAATTCTGTTCTGGGAGCGGATGACAAAGCCGGAGTGGCAGAAATAATGACGCTGTGCGAAAGGCTGTGCGCTCCTGACGCTCCGGAACATGGTAAGATCTGTATCGGCTTTACTCCGGATGAAGAAATTGGCAGGGGAGCGGATCGTTTTAATGTGAAACGATTCGGAGCCGACTTTGCTTATACGGTAGACGGCGGTGCGCTGGGCGAAATGGAATATGAATGTTTCAACGCGGCTTCCTGCAAAGTGAAGGTCAGGGGAATAAGTATCCATCCCGGAAGCGCGAAAAATCAGATGAAGAATGCGGCGCTGATTGCGATGGAGTTTGCAGAAATGCTTCCTCCCTTTGAGCGGCCGGAACATACGGAAAAATATGAAGGGTTCTATCATCTGACAGAAATGCAGGGGAATGAAGAACAGGCAGAATTACGTTACATCCTGCGGGATCATAATGCGGATAATTTTGATGAACGGAAAGAAACTGTTAAGCGGATCGGAGCATATCTGAATGAAAAATACGGGCAGGGAACAGTTGATGTGATCCTTAAGGATTCATATCGGAATATGAAGGAAATCATCGAAAGGCATCCGGAAATCATAGAACGGGCGAAGAAGGCATTCCGGATCTGCGGTATGGAACCGGTAATAAAACCGATTCGAGGGGGAACAGACGGAGCCAGGCTGTCCTATATGGGCCTCCCATGTCCAAATCTGTCCACAGGCGGATACAATTATCACAGCCGGAAAGAACTGATTCCGGTTCAGGCGATGGAAAAAATGACAGATGTTCTTGAAAGACTGATCACGCTTTAAGACAGAAAAACCGAAAACTGATAAAAAGAAAAATGCAGGGGATGCAAATGAAAAGAATTATTCTGTTTCTGATTTCAATTACCATGGTAACCGGGAGTTTTTCAGTTGCTTTTGCAGACAATGGTATACAGATCGCCGTGGATTATACTGAACCCGTTAACGCGCTGATTCCCGGATGGGAGTTTCCTTATGAAGACGAATGGTTCACAGCTCCGGCAGATATCATCAACCGTCAACTGGCCAAAGGATCCTTAGGACTGATAGTATCTGCATTCAGCAACAATGAAAAAACCGGACTTGAACTGCAGTATGAAACCTATCTGGGACGCGCCGGATTTATGGATATACATCCTTTTGGATATGATATTCCAAGGAACACGGATACGTTCGCCGGAGTGATTGGCCGCAGGAAAATCGGGGCAGTAACTCTGATTGCGATCGTCGGGCGCGGATCCGATTACGGAAAGGAATGGGGCGGCAATCTTGATCTGGGAGATGGTGCTGTACACGCTGGATTTAAACGGGCTGCAAAAATACTGGAAGATGAACTGGATGCATACGTTGTCAGGTTTCCGGCGGACGGCCCGGTACGGATCTGGATTTCCGGTTATTCCCGCTCAGCGGCGGCTGGGAATATCGCAGCCGCGGACTGGATTTCTTCCGGACGATTTGACGCGGTATATGCTTATCTTTTTGCCTGCCCGCGTGTGACGAAAGAACCCGCAGAATGCCCTGGCATATTCAATATTATCGGGACACAGGATTGTGTACCGCAGATTCCGATGCAGACATACGGATACGAACGGAACGGGAAAGATCTGTACCTGCCTTCAATGGAAACCGTCTCGGGCTTTGCTGAAATGAAAAACATTGCTTCGGAAATATCCCGAAAACTGACCGGCAAAGAGATGATTGTCAACCCGAAAGATAACCTTATGCTGCGGCTCTTTATTGGATTTCTCACACAGATTTTTCCTGCACCCGAAGATTATCGGAAACAGTTTCAGCAAAAAATGTTTGAAACAGACGACACATGGAATGATAATGAATCCATATCCAGTCTTCTGCCGGGAATGCTGGCTGGTCTGACAGGTGTCAGGATTCCTGAAGACCGGAAATATCTGTTATCCACAATAGCGCAGCTGAGCAGCTATTATCTCCTTCGGTCTACAGGCGTCGGAAAAGATGACGACGTAAAGAACGGATACTGGAATCCGGATGAATCGGCGTATTCCAATATTATCCGGGAGCATAAGATTTCCACATACATTGCCTGGATGTTCTCTTCACTGCCCGACGAGGTATTGTTCCGTCCGGCTGAACAGGAAAGAATTCTTTTTATCGACAACTGTAAGGCCCTTACAGTTTCATGCGGCGGTGAAATCAAATGGACACTTTTGAAAGGAATTGCAGAGAAAGCTTCAGAAGATGCTGCAGGATGGGTGCAAAGCAAATCAGGTGCTGCGATGGTTATTCTCCCCACAGACGAGGATTATGCTGTTTTGTTTGAAACCGGCGACGGTACACTTCGGGCAATGGATACTATCATTCGGCCGGATGAGACGATGTGCAGCACCTGTGTTACATATGTAAATGAAACGGCATGGAACGGTGCGTATGAATTTACAGCACATGGGAATGAGCCGCTGAATACAGTAAGCAGCGATTCGGAAAAGATTACTGTGAAAAGGGTTTCCTGCGGAGCAGAGCACCTGACTGAGCTTGCGACCATGGGCTTTGATCGTAAAGCCAAAGAACTGTTTGAAAACAAGCCATAAGGATGAACCGGAACCCAAATAAGGCAATAACAAAACAGCCCGCTGCCAGAAAGCAGCGGGCTGCGGTGTGTTCCGGGAAAT
>CAMJTZ010000167.1 GCA_946408865.1 uncultured Clostridia bacterium | reverse complement strand
TTTTCCGAGTATGCGAGACGGAGACGACCCTCCGTGATCAAAGGTCCGCGTATGAAGTACGCAGTGAGAGGGCGCGTCAATGCGCCAAGCCGGGTGGCACCGCAGGTATGATTTCAGACCTGTCCCAGCAAAAAACACTGGGACAGGTTTTTTATGTCCCGAACAGAAAGGAGCCGTTACGATGGCAAACAAAGAAATTCCCTACAAAATCTATCTGAATGAAAATGAAATGCCGAAATACTGGTATAACCTGCGGGCTGATATGAAGAACAAGCCCGCCCCCCTGCTGAATCCCGGAACCGGAAAACCTATGACGGCTGAGGAACTGGGCGGCGTCTTCTGCGAAGACCTGGTAAAACAGGAACTGGATAACGATACGCGGGAATATCCGGTGCCGCAGGAAATCCTGGATTTCTATAAAATGTACCGTCCTTCGCCGCTGGTCCGGGCTTACTGCCTGGAAAAGAAGCTGAATACTCCCGCGAAGATTTACTACAAGTTTGAAGGCAACAACACCAGCGGAAGCCACAAACTGAACTCCGCGATTGCGCAGGCCTACTACGCCAAAAAACAGGGTCTGAAGGGCGTTACGACGGAAACGGGAGCCGGCCAGTGGGGTACGGCGCTGTCCATGGCCTGTGCGTATTTTGATCTCGACTGCAAGGTTTTCATGGTCAAGGTTTCCTATGAGCAGAAACCCTTCCGCCGCGAGGTCATGCGGGTTTACGGCGCGAATGTGACGCCTTCGCCTTCCATGACGACGCAGATCGGACAGAAGATTCTCGCGGAGCATCCCGGAACCACCGGTTCCCTGGGCTGCGCGATTTCCGAAGCGGTGGAAGTCGCTGTCGGAACGCCCGGATACCGTTACGTGCTGGGAAGCGTGCTGAACCAGGTGCTGCTGCATCAGTCCGTTATCGGCGTGGAAACGAAGATCGCGATGGATAAGTACGGAATCAAACCGGATGTGATTATCGGATGCGCGGGCGGCGGCAGCAATCTGGGCGGCCTGATCGCTCCGTTCATGGGCGAGAAGCTGCGCGGTGAAGCGGATTACCGCTTTGTGGCAGTGGAACCCGCTTCCTGCCCGAGCCTGACCCGCGGCGTTTTCGCCTATGACTTCGCGGACACCGGCATGGTATGTCCCCTGGCGAAAATGTACACGCTGGGCTCCGATTTCATTCCTGCACCGAACCATGCCGGCGGACTTCGCTATCACGGCATGAGCCCGATTCTGTCCCAGCTGTATGACGACGGTATGATGGAAGCCGTATCCGTACCGCAGACCCGGGTATTTGAGGCAGCGGAAACGTTCGCCCGGACGGAAGGCATCCTGCCGGCGCCGGAAAGCAGCCACGCGATCTGCGCCGCGATTGACGAGGCGATGAAGTGCAGGGAAACAGGAGAGGAGAAGACGATTCTCTTCGGTCTGACCGGTACCGGTTATTTTGATCTGGTGGCCTATCAGAAATACCATGACGGACAGATGGACGATTATGTGCCGACGGACGAGGAACTGAAGCAGTTCCGCGCGCGGCTCCCGAAAGTGTAAAAGAAAAAAGCAGGATAACAGGCGGAGGAATATATGGACATCCAGGATTACCGCGCAAAGATCGATCAGGTGGACAGTGAACTGGTCCGGCTTTACGGAGAACGGATGGAGATCACAAAGGAAATCGGCCTCTACAAGCGGGAACATAACCTGCCGGTGCTGGATACGGAGCGGGAAAGGAACCTGCTGAACCGGGTCGGTGAAATGGCGGGAGAGGAGAATGAAAACGGCGTTCGCGCGCTGTTCGGTTTCCTGATGTCCCAGGGCCGGACGAGCCAGCTCCTGGATGGCCGGAAGGAGAGTACACTTGGGAATCAGATCCGCACAGCACTGCAGGAAACGCCGCAGCTGTTTCCGCCGAAGGCTGTCGTAGCCTGTCAGGGCGTGGAAGGCGCATATTCTCAGAAGGCCTGTGAAAAAATCTTTTCCGCACCTTCCATCCTGTATTGCCGGGATTTTGAGAGCGTTTTCAGCGCCATCGAAAAAGGTTTGTGCCGCTACGGGATCCTGCCGATCGAAAACAGTCTGGCAGGCTCCGTAACAAGCGTATACGACCAGATGATCAGCCGGAATTTCCGCATTGTCCGCTCCGCACGGGTAAAGATCGACCATACGCTGATCGCTCCGCCCGGCGTACGCCTGGAAGATATCAAAGAAGTCTATTCCCATGAACAGGCAATCCAGCAGTGCTCCCGTTACCTTGAAGCCCACAGCGGCTGGCAGGTCAATGTCTGCCGGAACACCGCGGCAGCGGCGCAGATGATTGCAGGGAGCGGCCGGAAGGACGTGGCGGCGATTTCCTCCGCAGCCTGCGCGCCGCTGTACGGGCTGAGTATCCTGGCAACAGATATCCAGAACAACAGCAACAATCATACGCGGTTCATCTGTATCGCGAAGCAGCCTGAGATTTATCCCGGCGCGGATCATACCAGCCTGATGCTGGTGCTGCCGAACCGTCCCGGTTCCCTGTACCAGCTTCTGGGCCGCTTCTACGCCCAGGGAATCAACCTGATCAAGCTGGAAAGCCGGCCGATGCCGGGAAGAGATTTCGAATTCATGTTCTACTTCGATCTGGAAGCATCCGTTTATTCCCCGGCTTTCATCCGCCTCATTGAAGAACTGGATGTTACGCTGGAACAGTTCTCCTATTTGGGCAGCTACTCAGAACTCGCATAAATACTAAAGAATTATGAAAGGTGGTACACTCCCATGGCAGAGAAGAGAGTTGTCAAAGCAGAAGAAACAAAAGGTTTTTCCATCCAGGATCTGATTATTGTAGCCGTACTGCTGGCTGCCGGTACCGTGCTGAAGCTGTTTGTCGGCAGTGTTGTGAACTTCTTCGGTATGAAGCCGAATTTTATCATCGCTTCCTATTGTCTGGCAATTCTGCTGGTCCGGCCGAACCTGGTCGGATGCGCGATCATCGGAATCCTGGCCGGTGCAATCTGCCAGTTCCTGCCGGGAACCCCGTGGCTGAATTTTATCTCTGAACTGCTGGGCGCTGTGGCAATGTTCTTCATGATCAGGATTCCCTTCAGGTTTAAAAAACTGGATCTGAATCCCCTGCTTGCAACTTTTGTTTCCACCGTGATTTCCGGTGGCAGCTTTGTGATCTGCCTGCTGGTGTTTATGGGCGCGAAGGCCTCCAGCCTGGTCGCTTATATTCCGATTGTGCTTGGTACCGCCGCGATCGGCAGCGTGATTGTGCAGCTGCTCTACCTGCCGCTGAAGAAAGTGCTGAACCGTTGATTCAGTCGTCAGGAAATATGCTTTTCAAAAAGGAGCTTTGTTTCCATGATTGTTTTTCAGGATCTTTCCTTTACATACAAGGGTGAAAAAAAACCTGCCCTGCAGGAAATCTGTCTGACGATTCCGGACGGCGGATTCCTCGGCGTTATCGGTCCGGCAGGGGCTGGTAAAACCACCCTGGCCCGTGCTGTCAGCGGTATGATTCCGCATCATTATACGGGAGATTATTACGGCAGTATCACAGTAAACGGACTGGATACGGTGGAGACATCCCTGGATGAAATTTCCAGGCTGGTTGGCATGGTGTTCCAGGATGTGGACAGCCAGATCATTTCTCCGATGGTTGAGGACGAAATGCTCTACGGACTGGAAAACTTCGGCGTGCCGCGGGAAGAAATTACCGGACGTGTGGCGGAAGCGCTGGAAAAAGTCGGAATCGCGGAGCTGCGGGAGAGGACGATCGGGTCCCTGTCCGGCGGACAGCGCCAGAAGGTCGCGATTGCGTCAATCCTCGCGCTGAAGCCGCAGATTCTTGTGCTGGATGAGCCCACGGGCGAACTGGACCCCCGCAGCAGCCGCCAGGTGTTCTCCCTCCTGAAGGAACTGAATGACGAACAGGGAATTACGATTATTCTTATCGAACAGAAAATCATGCTTCTTTGCGAGTTTGCACGGCAGCTCGCCGTCCTGAGCGGCGGAAGAATCGTTTTCCAGGGAGATACACGGGAAGTGCTCTCTCATTCCGAAGAACTGCAGGCACTTGGCGTCAACTGTCCCCGGGTTATGACGCTGAGCCATATTCTCAGCGACAGGACCGGGGAGGCACAGCCCGTATGTATCAATATCAATGAAGCTGAGGCAATGGTAAGGAGGCTGATCCCATGATTCAGATGGAGCATGTCAGTTTCTCCTATTCTGACCAGGGCCCAACGGTCCAGGATGTCAGCTTCCATGTCAGGAAGGGCGATTTTCTGGCAATTCTTGGAGCGAACGGAGCCGGGAAGACCACTACGGTTCGACTGATCGACGGCCTGATCCGGCCGACGCAGGGCAGAGTTTTGATTAACGGGGCAGATACAGCGACCAGCCCGGTCAGCGAACGCGCACGCCGGGTTGGATTCCTGTTCCAGAATCCTGACAGGCAGATCTGCAAAAATACTGTCCGGGAGGAAATCCTCTTCGGACTGAAAGC
>CAMJTZ010000166.1 GCA_946408865.1 uncultured Clostridia bacterium | reverse complement strand
AAGAGGGCGAGCGTATGATCGCCTATCACGCGGAAACCGGCCTGAAGGAAACCCTGCGGTGCGACGGAATCCGGCGGGTGCATTTCCGTGCGGACGGAAGTCCGTATTTTGAGATGGCTGCCGGGGAAGATCTCGGACAGGCCATGGTTTCTTCCCGTGTCATTGTCCCTTCAGCTTCCGGACGCTGATCTTTATAAACATAAACTTCAGATCAGATCATGAGAACGGGTACAGATCTTCCCGGCCGATTGGTATTTCCGGACAGGGAGAAAAGGAAACTGTATTATGAGCAGTAAAACAAGGCAGAACCGCAGAGACAAAGGAAATACATCATCGCTCTGAACAGATGGCACAGCCGGCTTGCAATGATCATTCCCTATGCGCTGGACGGAATCCGCAGGAAGCATTTTTCCTGTCCGCAATGGGTTGCCCGGCTTCATTACAGCGGAATGGTTTGTACAACGCTGACCATGGTGTTTACCCTTATGTTTACAAGTCGGGTGGATCCGCAGACGGCCTTTGGCGGATATAATACCTGCCTGCATATCGTATGTCCGGTTCTGGTGTTCGTTTCCTTTTTCCTGGTGGAGTCAGGCCGGCGTTATTCGCTGAAGGATGCGCTTCTTGCCTGTATCCCCGCGACGCTTTACGCCGCAATTTATCTGGCCGAGGTCTGTATCATCGGAAAGAAAAACGGCGGCTGGGAGGATCTGTATCACATTCTGGATCATATGTCTCCCTGGCTGGCCCTGCCGGCAGTCGCTCTGCTCACGGTCTGTATTTCCCTGCTGATCCGCTTTCTTTACAACAGCCTGACTGCTTCCCGCCAGAAAAGAATGGATGCCAGGCTCTGGCCGATGGATGTAAACCCGGTGGAAATCAATATCGAAATGTTCGGCCTTGGACGGTATATGGGAAAACACACAGACAGGGAATTTGCAGAGCTCCCGTTAAGCCTGATCAGCCGGATCTCAGACCGCTACAGTCTGAAAACGGAAGACCTGATCAGGCCCTATGTCAAAGGATTCCTGGACGCCGCAAAAGAGAGGATGGATTGCTCTCCGGATACCAGATAACATCCTTTTTTTCTGTCTGCTGCAGCGTTTTTTCCGGCAGTTCAGCCCGTTTCACCGGATTTCTGTCCGCAACGAAATAATTTTTTTCTGTTCATTTGCGCAAATCTGTGTTATGCTTTTTATTGACTGAGTACCTCGTGACGGGAAATCCGCCGGAATCGCGGCTTTTCCTTCGCAGAAGGATACGTCTTTTTACAACCAAATAACCCAATTTGAGTACAGGAGGACAACAGATGGAGTATATCATTGAAAAACTGAAGCAGTATACCTCGCAAAAACCGGATGAACCGATTCTGTTTGACGACGCAAACAGCAAAGGAATCACCTACGCTCAGCTGGATGAGATGAGCGGAAAGGTTTATGCTTATCTGAAACAGAACGGAATCGGCCGGGAAGACTTTGTGCTTCTGAACCTTCCGCGCGGCACCATGCCGATCATTGCGATGGTCGGCGTGTGGAAAGCCGGCGCTGCCTGGGCCCTGGTGGAAGACACCTATGCGCCGGAACGGATCAACTATATCCGCGAAAATTGCGGATGCAAACTTGAGCTGAATGCGGCGAACTGGCCGGATGTTATGCACACGACGCCGCTGTCCGGATTCGAAACGCCGGATCCTCACGACGCGGCCTACGCCATTTACACCTCCGGCACCACCGGAAACCCCAAAGGCGTTCTCCACGAGTACGGCAACCTGGACCGAGCCATCCAGTCCATCCGTCTGAACGGGGAAATCCCCTTCAACGAAAAGGACCGCCTGGCGCTGCTGGCACCGATGAACTTCGTGGCCTCCGTCATCGTTATTCTTGCCGCGCTGAACGTCTTCTGCGGAAAGACCTTTGTCGTCAGCTACGCCACCATCAAGAACCCGGCGTCCCTGGCAAAATTCTTCCTCATGAAGCGGATCACCATCACCTTCCTGACGCCTTCCTATGTACGGAAACTGGGCGACAAGACCGGGCCCTTCCTGCGGATGCTCTTCGTCGGCAGCGAACCGGCAAACAATATCTATAGCAAGAATCTCGACCTGATCAACATTTACGCCTGCTCCGAGAGCGGATTTGCGGTGGGCGTATTCAAGATTGACCAGTCGTATGAAACCTGCCCGATCGGCCAGCCGGCCATTGAAACGAAAATTATCCGCATCGGCGAAGACGGAAAGGAAGTCTCTGACGATGAAATCGGCGAACTGTGCTTCGAGAATCCGTACGTCCGCGGCTATATGAACCTGCCGGAAGAAACAGCCAAGGCTTTTGTAAACGGCATTTATCACACCGGCGACCTTGCCCGCAGGGATTCGAACGGCAACTATGTGCTGCTGGGCCGTTCCAACGACATGATCAAGATCAACGGCAACCGGATTGAGCCGGCGGAAATCGAAGCGGCGGTCAAGAGCGCTCTGGGTATTGACTGGGCTGCAGCCCGTGGATTTGACGAAGACGGAAAGAGCTTCCTGTGCGCTTACTACACAGCAAACGTCCAGGTGGATACGGAAAAGCTTCGCGCAGAGATGATGAAGCGGCTTCCCTACTACATGATCCCCTCCTACTATATCCATATCGACGAAGTTCCGCTGAAACCCAACGGCAAGCTGGATCGGAAAGCCCTGCCAAAGCCGGATATCAGCGATTTCCGCAGCGACTATGTTGCACCTGAAACTGAAATCCAGAAAACGCTGTGCGCGGCTATGGCCAAGGTGCTGAAGCTGGATAAGGTCGGTCTGAACGACGATTTCTACGAAATGGGTGGCGATTCGCTTACCTCGATCGAAATGATCACCGAGAGCGGCCTTCCCGGCCTGGTAGCCAGCCAGATTTTCCGGGGACGTACACCGGAAAAGATTGCCAAGCTGTATGAGGAATCGGTTGCGCAGGGAGGCGGACTGGATCCGGACGCGGAAAACGAAAAAGCCCTGCAGGAGATCCACCGGCTGACGCCTGAACAGCTCTATATGTTCGACTATCAGCTGTACACACCGGCGTCAACCATGTACAACCTCTTCTCCGTCATGAAGATGGACAAGGAACTGTTTGAACCGGAGAAGCTGGCCGCCGCCCTGGAAGCTGCGATCCGGAACCATCCGGCGCTGCTGACCATGTTCGACTACGACAATGACGGCGACCTGGTGCAGTGCTGGCGGCCGGACATGATGACGCCCATTCACGTCGAAAAAATGAGCGAATTCGAGTTCCGGTTCCTGAAGGACATGCTGATCTATCCCTTCAAGCTGATCGGCGGACGGATGAACCGCTGCAGGGTTATCGAGACGGAGAAAGCGCTGTACGTCTTCTTCGACGTCCACCACAGTCTGTTCGACGGCACAAGCCTGAAGGTATTCCTGGGATCCATCGGAAAGGCCTATATGGGCATCCCGCTGGATCAGGACTACTACTACCTGATGCTCAAGCAGCGCGAAGAAGCGGAAAAGACCCCCTTCTATGAGGAAAGCCGCCGCTACTTCGAAGAGAAGTACGATCGGGTCGAATGGAGCAGTTTCCCGAAGACGGACTTTGAATCCCGCGAGAACGAGATGGGCGAGCTGATCACGCCGCTGGGAATTGAGCAGACGGCAATGTCGGAGGCGGAGCGTGCCTTCCGGATCAGCCGGAACGAATTCTTCATTACAGTAGCAGCCATCGCCATCGCCATGTACAACAACAAGTGGGACGTGAAACTGAGCTGGATCTACAACGGACGTGAGGATCTGCAGATGATGACCACGGTCGGCCTCCTGTTCCGGGATCTGCCGGTCGGCCTGCGCATGAAGGATGAAATGACGCTGCGCGATGTGTTCGCGGACGTGCATGACCAGGTGCAGAAGGGCATCGAACACAGCTGTTATCCCTACGTGGACCTGCACAACCAGGTAGCCAACGGGGAAAGCGCCTACCTGCTCTATCAGCAGGATATCCGGGACATGGGCGGAATGGACGGATTTGACGTCGAAACCGTGGATGTCCGGCAGAACCAGGCAGCTTCCCAGACGATCCTGGATATGGAAATTCTGGATGGATCTGACGGTCTGCAGCTGATGATCGACTATTCAGCGAGCCGCTATAAGGATACAAGCATTGAAACCTTCCGCGACATCTATGTCCGGGTGGCGAACGCTCTGGTACAGAGCTGCAGCCAGGAGGATGTTACCATCGGAGCGCTGCGCAAACAGCTGCGGGAAAAGAAGAATCTGCTTCAGGTGATGTCCGGTATCCTGCGGAGAAAGAAGTAATTATGGGTTCCAAGGTCAAAGAACGGATCCGGGAAAGCTGGGGGGAGAACCGGCGGATTACGGAGGGGTACGATCCGGCGCTGGCCGCGAAGTGCACCAACGGGATCTTTGTAGGCCGGTGGAAGGACTCCCTGCTGGTTTTCCGCGGGATTCCCTTCGCGTGCCCGCCGGTCGGGGAGCTGCGGTGGAAGAAGCC
>CAMJTZ010000165.1 GCA_946408865.1 uncultured Clostridia bacterium | reverse complement strand
ACGGATGGATGCAATCACAACCACAGATATCCAGGACTGGTTTAATGACCTGAACAAAACATACGCCAGGGAAACCATCCTGAAGATCAAGAACACGATCAATCCTGTCTTTGACGCCGCTGTAGAAGAGCATCTGATAGACCGCAACCCAATCCAAAGCAGGTTTATCGAAATCGGAGGCAAGGATACAGTTCCCCACCAGGCTCTTCCAAAGGAGAAAATGCTGCAGATCCGTACAGAAGCACCGATCCTTGACAGGAAGGAAAAACTCATGATCGGTCTTCTCTCCTATACGGGAATGCGGTTTGAAGAGGTGCTGGGCGTCCGCTGGGACGATATCAACGATGACTGGATTAAGATTCAGCGCGCTGTGATCCATCCCACCCGGAACCAGCCGCTGGTCAAAGCACCAAAGACAAAGACCAGTAACCGGATCATACCCTATTTCGAGCCCCTGAAGGCACTTATAGAGCAGGATAGGATCAAAGGCTATATTCTGGCTTCGGACAAGGATCCGAGCGGAGAATCGCCCCTTACGTACTCAGAAGCGCGCAGGGTATTCGAAAAGATCCGGACGCATTTTGATATCAAAGAATATTCAGCACACGATTTCCGCGACACATGCGCCACAGAATGGCGGGAGAAAGGCATCCCCCTGGATGTCATTGCCCGGCTGCTCGGCCACGCAAAAACGGAAACGACGGAACGCAAATATGTTAAATACCGGCCTGACCTTCTTGCCGGATTAACATAAACAAAAAATAAAAACAAGCTGAATGCGTTGATATCAAAGGGTCTGAAGGTTTTCAGGCCCTTTATAATGCACAAAAAACACCTTCCGGGAAAAGAGATCTTCAAAAAATTTTCCAAATGAGATCCAAGCCA
The DNA here is from genome assembly GCA_946408865.1 of uncultured Clostridia bacterium. The sequence goes on along the minus strand of CAMJTZ010000165.1, from coordinate 3,618 downwards.
GCTGGAGGGTAAGCAACAAATGAGAAGTCAGCAAGGATGGACAGCATGTCCAATCTGTCCTGCCTTTCAGCCCACATACCCCATCGTGTAACACGCGTTGACACGCCAGGAGCGTTGAAAAATAAGGCTTCAAGGCACTTTTTTGAGCAAAGTTCGTTGACACATCCAAAAGAGGTCGCCCAAAAATCGACCTGAAAAACGGCAACAAAAAAACCCCGAAAGCCATTGAAACAACGTCCTTCAGAGTTCATGGAGCTGATAGCCAGATTCGAACTGGCGACCTCATCCTTACCAAGGATGCGCTCTACCGACTGAGCTATATCAGCGCGCTGTCTTTCGACAACGAACGTATATTATCACATCGGTTATGAAAAAGCAAGCACTTTTTTACAGAACGTCACTGTCCCGGAACTGCAGGTCGTACAGTTTGCGGTAGACGCCGTCCTTTCGGATCAGTTCATCGTGGCTCCCCTGCTCGATAATCCGTCCGTCGTCGACGACAGCGATCTCGTCCGCGTTCTTGATTGTGCTCAACCGGTGGGCCACCACCAGGGTGGTTCTTCCGACGCACAGCTCATCCAATGCGTTTTGAATCAGAATCTCCGTGGTATTGTCCAGGGCGCTGGTAGCCTCGTCCAGGATCAGGATCGGCGGGTTTTTCAGGAAAACGCGGGCAATGCTCAGGCGTTGCTTCTGCCCGCCGCTGAGGCGCACACCGCGCTCACCGATATTCGTATCGTATCCGTTCGGCAGGGTCATGATGTAGTCATGGATATTGGCACGCTTCGCGGCTTCAACGATTTCCTCCTCCGTGGCGTCCGGTTTGCCGTAGCGGATATTCTCCCGCATGGTATCGTTGAACAGATAGATATCCTGCTGTACGATGCCGATATTCTGCCGCAGGCTCTCCAGCGTCAGGGTATGGATTTCCCGGCCGTCCAGCAGGATCTGGCCGCTGATCACGTCATAGAAATGCGGAATCAGGTGGCAGATGGTGGTTTTTCCGCCGCCGGAAGGCCCGACCAGGGCGAATTTCTTTCCCTTCCCGATATCGAGGTTCACATGGCGCAGCACGCGCTTTTCATCGTCATAGGCGTAGCTGACGTCCCGGAACTCGATATGTCCCTCTAACTGCCCGGCCGGCTCCGCGCATTCCGCGTCGCGTTCCGGTTCCGCGTCCATGATTTCACAGAAGCGTTCAAAGCCGGTCACGCCGTTCTCGAAGCTTTCCATAAAGTTGATCAGGGTCATGACCGGGCCGATGAACATGTTGATGGATACGATGAAGGCAGAATAGTCGCCGAAGCGGATCTGCCCGTTATAGAGGAAGAGGCCGCCGGCAATCAGAACGACGACGTTGAATACATCCGTGACAAAAGTGTTTCCGCTGTGGAAGCGGCCCATGGCGCTGTAGGAATCCTTGCGGGCGATTTTGAACTTACGGTTCCCTTCCTCAAACTTCTCCCTCTCCTTCTCTGAGTTTGTGAAGGCTTTGGTAACCCGGATCCCGCTGATGCTGTTCTCCAGGCTGGCGTTGATCTCGGCCATGGCGCTGCGGGTATCCCGGAAAGCCCGGCGCATCTTCGTGCGCAGCGACCAGGATATGATGACGAGGAAGGGTACGCAGGCGAAAACGATCAGGGTCAGCCAGACGTTGATGGACATCAGGTAGGCAAAGGAGATCACGATGCTCAGAACGGAGATGATAATATTCTCCGGCCCGTGGTGCGCCAGTTCGCTGACGTCAAACAGGTCGTTCGTCATGCGGCTCATGATCTTGCCGGTTTCGTGATGGTCATAAAAGCTGTAGGGCAGTTTTTCCAGATGGTCAAACATGTCGCTGCGCATCTGTGCCTGCATGTAAACGCCCATCATGTGGCCCTTGTACTGGATGAAATAGTTCAGCAGCATCTTGGCAAAATAGAGAGCCAGCAGCGTCACGCCGAGAAGCACGATCATCCGGTAGTTTCTCTCCGGGATCAGGGTATTCAGCATGGTCCGGGTGATGATAGGATATACGACGCCGATCAGCGCGACCAGCACGGAGGCGCCCATATCCAGGAAGAAGAGCTTCTTATGCGGTTTGTAATAATGAATAAAGCGGCGGACCAGGCCGGCTGTTTCCCTGCCGCTGCGTTTCTTTTCCTCTTCGCGGGATCTGCCGTCCCTTCTCTGCGACATTTGTCCTGTCCCCTCTTTGTGATTTATACCACATCAGCATATCACGCTTTCCGGCGGAACACAACTGCCTGCAAATCTTTTCAAACAGCCGTTTGCGGTATATAATGAAATGTATGCCTGATCCATGAATTTGATCGGAGGACCCGGATGGAAAATGAGCTGAAGCTGCCGGATCAGTGGCCGGAGGATTTTACCTATACCGATGAAGGCGGGCTGACTCCGGAAGAGGCGGAAGCGCGCATGCGCGCCGGCCGCGGCAACGTTATCGACGAAGACCAGGGAAAATCCCTGAAAAAGATTCTTTTTGACAATGTTTTCACCTTCTTCAACTTCCTGAATTTTGCGCTGGCGTTCTGCCTGCTGCTGGTGGGAAGCTACCGGAATATGCTGTTCATCACGATCATCATCGTGAATATCCTGATCGGAACGATCCAGGAGTATCGCGCGCAGAAGACGATCCGGGAGCTGCAGCTGCTGAACGCTCCGGAGGTACACGTGCTACGCGGCGGGAAGGAAGTCGTCCTCAGGACGGAGGAAACCGTACAGGGAGACCTGGCGGTATTCCGCGCCGGAGACCAGATCGTCGCGGACGCCGTGATTGTCTCCGGGGAAGGCGCCGCGATGGAAGCCCTGCTGACCGGCGAGAGCGATCCCGTGCCGAAGCAGGTCAACAGCTGGCTGTATTCCGGATCTTACGTGGTGGAAGGAAAAATGACCGCCCAGCTGGTTTATGTCGCCAATGAAAGCTATATCGGCCGGCTGAATAAGGAAGCGAAAAAAACCACGCGCCCCGGTTCCCGTCTCATGGAGGAACTGAACCGCCTCATCCGGTTTGATACGATGCTGCTGGTTCCCCTCGGCGTCATGCTGTTCCTGAAACAGGTGATCCTGAACCGGTGGTTCACCGCGGATCCCCTGTCCTTCGCCGCGCTGGCGAAGATCGCTGTTCCGGATTCTGTTGCCGCGATGATCGGTATGATCCCGGAGGGGCTGATCCTGCTGACCAGCATCGCGATGGCGGTCGGCGTCATCAGGCTTGGCAGCCGGCATACGCTCGTGCAGGAGCTGGCCGGCATGACAGCCACCGACAACCTGGACGGCGACGTGACAGACACCCTGGTGGTGGTCTCCAAGTCAAAATTCATTACCAGAGGCACGCTCCGGGTAAACTACGCCGCTTTTGACAATAATAACAACGTGGGGCTGTACACCAGAGACGTGACCTTCTACGACTACACGCCGCCCCGCTTTTCCATCAGCCAGCCCCTCCGCTTTCTGAAAGGGAACTCCGGCAACGACTATCTCCAGTATATATCGGCGGAGGACTGCCTGGACGGAAGCATCACCCAGCAGATCCGGATCTCCCTGGGAGAGACCACGGCGGTCAGCGACAGCGTCTCCCAGCGGACGGCAAACCTGATGGTGACAAACAGCGCC
>CAMJTZ010000164.1 GCA_946408865.1 uncultured Clostridia bacterium | reverse complement strand
GGTCCGGGTTTATTTTGTTTCCGGATCAGACTGGATATAGACCAGATACGCGAAAAGGATCGTCAGGCCGAGAACCGGTACCGACAGGGAAATCAGGATCACGCTGAAATTGATAAACTCCAGCATCCTGAAAATGAGGATCAGTTCGCCGGCAAGCTTCAGGATTGCCGCGGCAGCCATGTACCCGATGGAGGCTTTTTTCCGGTCCAGCTTGTTGGCGAACATGATGACGTTGGCAAATGCAATCAGATTGAAGATATTGATCATCATGGTCAGCTCCTGGCTCAGGCCGAACCCGGATATCATCTGGCCGGACTGGAGAAGCTGAATGCCCAGCAGCGCGGCGTAAGCATAAACAACTCCCAGAAAGGGAGTTTCTCCCTCCATTCTGTTTGTGTACAGAACGTAACCAAGTATAGCCAGATGGGCCAGAACCTGAATCACGCTCTGGAGCACGCCCATCACAGTCAGGGTGCCCTGGAAGGTCCGGATCAGGTTCCACACGCTGATCGCTGTTCCGCAGACGGAAAGCACAACCAGGACTGCATAAACCCATCTTTTTCCGGAAGTAACTGTCTTGCTGTTCATGTTCTCTTATTCTCCTTTATTCATTTTTTACAAGGAATCGTCCGCTGTTCATCTGTTCCTGTACCTCTTCATATACTACAGAACAGACGGGATGTCAATCTTTCCTTCTTTCGTTTCCAGCCCGTCGATCATGGACAGCATATCCAGGTAAAAATCCCGGATGTCGTGCCGGTGAATCAGCCCGCCCTGGAGCCACATGTGATCCCCCTCCACCGTCGCGTGGTTGCAGCGTGAATAGCAGCCCGCGCAGTGCAGATGATTCAAATAATACTCATTTTTCAGCGGGCTGTTTTCGGTTCAGAAGGATCACTGCCGTCAGAATCAGGACGATTCCCAGTCCGGAAAGCAGCGTCAGCGGTTCGGAAAACACAATCATCCCGACCAGCGTCGCAACCATGGGCTCAATCGTCGCAAGGATTCCGGCCTTGCTCGCCTCTACCGTGCGCAGGCCGAGCGTATACGCCAGGAAAGGAATCACAGCGGTTACCAGTCCGGTCAGGCAGCTGAACAATGTGATTTCCACCGAATTCCCCGCGGAAAACCTGGAAATTAAATCCGCCGGACTGCACACAAACCAGGAACCCGCCGCAGCAATCAGAAAGGTATAGGTCGTAACCGTATAGGGAGAATACTTCCGGAGGGCGATCGTTCCCAGAATGCTGTACAGCCCGTATCCGATCCCGGAGCCCAGTCCCAGCAGCAGGCCGGTGACGGTCAGCCCTCCCCCGGAAATCCCGGAAACAAAAACGCATCCCGCAAAAGCGAGCGCAAGGGCGATGAGTTTGTTCCGATTCAGTTTTTCACGGAAGAACAGCACGGACATCAGCATGATCCAGATGGGAGACGTATAGAGAAGGATGGCCGCCGTGGACAGCGGCATCATGGTAATCGCGGAAAAATAACAGACCGTGAAGAACAGGATGCTTCCGAGTCCCAGCCCGAGAAAGAGCGGAAGATCCCGCAGGGCGATCCTGAATCCGGAACGGTCTTTGACAAGCAGCAGCAGGGCAAAGGCCAGCGCGGCGACCGTGATCCGGACTGCGACAATCTGTATGGGGCTGAGCCCGTATTCGCTGAGTTTTCGGACAAAGATCCCCATGCTTCCCCAGAAACACCCGGCAAGGATAATCAGCAGCGGTCCTGCATTTCGTTTTTTTGTCGCCATCTTCATTCCTCCGCGCAGACAAACGAACTGGAATACATTTTAGCAAATTCTGGTGTATTCTTCCAGCACTTCCTGCGCGGCAGAGACGCAGCCCGCCGCCCGCGGTCTCTGCTTCCGGCCGCTTTTCAGGTGGATTCCGCGGTCTCTCCATATCGATTTTTACTTTTCTGCCGCTTTCAGGAAAGCTGTACTGATCACCGTATAAATGATATAGGTGATGAGCGTACCGAAGCAGACGTCTGACAGGAAATGATTCGTCATATGGATGCGGTTATAGCCGTAGAGGGCCACAAACAGGCAGGCGATGATAAAGGCGATCATGTTTTTCCTTGAACTCCGGTTCTTCATTGCGTCCGTGAGCATCGGCAGGGAGAACATCATGCTGGCAATGGTCATGTTCCCGCTGGGCCAACTTTTGAAATTGTCATTGCTACCTGCCAGGTTCGGAATCATCTGCCACCAGTTACGATATTCAGAAGCGGGATTCTCCAGGGTGATCAGGTACTTGTAGCGAGGGCGGGAGGCTACCTGCTTGAGCCACAGGTTCACATTATCCGCCGCTATACCGGCAACCAGAATGGCGGCGCCGACCGCGATGAGTTTATCAGGATCCGCATGATCCAGAAGCCGGATGACCACGAACGGTACCCATGCATACAGCACAGCCCAGAACAGCCAGCTTAACACGGAAAGGAAGGCGCCGGAGTCACCGGCCGTATATCCGAACAAAGCACGGACCGCTTTGCCGTTATAACTGTTGGAGTAGTATACCGCCATAAAACATCCCAGCAGCAGAAGCACCCAGGCCAGCAGCCGGAACCTGTCCCCCTTTGCTTTCAGTCCGACGTACAGGCATGCGCCGGCAGCCGGATAGAGGCAGTAGGAAAAATAAGACCCGTAGGTGGCGATGAAGGCTCCGAAATCTGTTTTGTTGGCCAGTGCCACGTTGATGTCAAAATCGCGGAATGAACCCAGGATGATGCCAATGATACAAACTGCAATGACCCCAAAGAAACAGCCTGTCGGCACAGCCATAACCGTTTTGTTTTTCATGGACGACGATCCTCCTGCGTATGCAGCATTTTTTATTTCTCTTTCCTCCGGTACCGTTGTTCCGTTCGTTTTCAATCAGATAATGCCATCCGTATGCTTCCCGTGTCAAGAACAGCAGCCGAAATTCTCTCTGATGATCCCCCGCTTCTCCGCCGGAACCCATGCAGACAGCGCCGGCCGTAGAAACGGCGGAAGGCGGAGAATGCTTGACATCGCTTGCTTTCCATAGTATAGTGAGCCCAATCTTCCGGAAAGGAGCTCCTCTCATGAACCGGTTCGGATTTGCTGCGGTCCCTTTTGCGAACACTGTGGAACATGTCCGCACGCTTGTCGTATCCGATTGCCGGAAGATCAGAGAAGAGTAGATTGACCGTTCGTATCCGTCAGCCGCTTATCTCTGAAAAGGGAAGCGGCTTTTTGATTCGATACATTGCGGGAGGGGGAAACGGTAAATGCTTGAACTGCTGAAGGATAAGGAAGTCATCTTCTTTGACGTGGGATATACGCTGGACGCGCCCGCGTCAGGAGACTGGATGTTTACCGGTAAGTTTCTGGAGCTGGCCGGTGAAAAACTGCAGCAGCGAACCGATGCGGAGATTCAGCGCGCCAGGAACGCGGGACTGCGCTTTCTGGAGCAGAGTCATCGGATTCAGACGGTGGATGCGGAGATCCGGAATTTCTTTGATTATTATTCCATGGTTTCCGAACAGCTGGATCTGGGGCTGACGGAAGCGGAACGGAATCAGATCGCCGCGGACCGCGCCTGCAACATGGAAAACTACGTCCCGTATCCCGGCATTGCGGAAGTGCTGGACACGCTCAGCAAAACGCACCGGCTCGGTATTATCTCCGATACCTGGCCGAGCATTGAACCACAGCTGAAGCATATCGGCGTTTCACAGTATCTGTCGTTCTGCACCTTCAGCTGTTTTGTCGGCGTGTTCAAGCCGGATCCGCGCATTTACCTGGACGCGCTGGGCAAGTGCGGCGTTCCCGCGGAGAAAACCGTATTTATCGACGACGCCGTGCGCAATTTGGATGGCGCGGCAGCCCTGGGCATTACGCCGCTGCTGATCGCGGCCAATCCGGCTTCGGATGTGGAAACGAAGTATACAAAGATCCGGGATCTGAGAGAACTGATCCTGTGAAAGCAATACAGAACAGGGGGCAGGACGGATGGAAATCTGGGATTTGTATGATGAACAGGGAAATAAAACCGGCGAAACCTGGGAGCGCTCCCGGGCACGGGAGATTCCCGAGGGAAGATACCATATTGTCTGCGATATTCTGATCCGCCATCGGGACGGGGATTTTCTCCTGACCCTTCGGGATGCACGGAAAGAGATGTATCCCGGCTGCTGGGAAGCCAGCGCCGGCGGTTCTGCGCTGGCCGGTGAGACGCCGGAAGAAGGAGCCCGGCGGGAAATGCTGGAAGAGACCGGCCTGAAAGCGGAAAAACTGGATCTGATCGGCGTCACCCGGAGACCGGGATCCAGGTCGGCGGTTTATGCTTTTCTCGCGGTGGTGGATTGCGCAAAGGATTCCGTCCTGCTTCAGGAAGGCGAAACAACGGATTATCAGTGGATCAGCCCCGCAGCTTTCCTGCGCCTGATCCGGGAGGAGCCGGTGCTGACGATCCAGTACCCGAGATACAAGCCTTATCTGGATCAGCTGGACCCGGATCACCTGTGAAGCCCGATAATTCACTTCAACGCCGGAGGCGGTCCGCACGGCCGCCTCTTCTTTTTTATTT
>CAMJTZ010000163.1 GCA_946408865.1 uncultured Clostridia bacterium | reverse complement strand
ATCCGAATCTACAATGCATCGCCCGTCATGTGCGCTATGCGCATTCCGGATCGGAAAACAGCCTGAAAGCTTTTATGTGGTACGACGGCCACACCTTTGAAAGCAAGCAGTTCACCTTTACGATTCTGGACCGGGTGGGCGGCGGCGACGCTTTCGCGTCCGGCCTGATCTACGCCATGATGCATGAAGACCGTCCCATGGATATCCTGAATTTCGCGGTTGCTTCCAGCGTCATCAAGCATACGATCAACGGAGACGCCAATATCATTGACGACGTGCAGACCATCCGGAACCTGATGAATATGAACTATGATATAAAACGGTAACCTGCCTGTGTTCGCCCCGGCCGGTCCTCCCTGCGGTTCCGCAGAAAGCAAGAAATGCAGCCTTTCCGGGCTGCATTTCTTACTTTCCTGTCTTTTGGAATCTTTTTTTCGCAGGAGGCTTACAGGATCTGTTCCGCCTGGGCGGACGCGTCAGCCGTTTCAACCACCGGAGCATCCGGATAATCCGTCGTCACCGGGAGCGGCAGCGTCTGCATATACTCGTGCATTGCCTCCGCGACCCGTTTGCTGTTTGCAACCGCTTCGACCACGGTGCGGGCGCCGCTGGCGGCGTCCCCCGCCGCGAACACGCCCGGGCGGCTGGTATGTCCGTCTTCGTCCACCGTCAGCAGGCCGCTCCGGATCGTATCGATTCCTCTCGTGGTTGTAACCAGGTTGCTTTCCGCGCCCTGGCTGACTGCGACGATCACGCCTGTACAGGGATACAGCTTCTCCGTCCCCGGAACCGGCGTAACCTTTCCGTCTCCGTCAACCTGGCTGTCCGCCAGAATAACCCCGTCCTCCCGGATTTCCATCGTACATTTGTTGTAAATGAAATCCACGCCTTCCAGTTTCGCGTAGCTGCTCTCATACTGGCTGGCGGTCAGCGTACCGGTCAGGTTCACACAGCTGACAAAGCGCGCGCCGTGGCGGATCGCCGTGCGGGCGCAGTCCATGGCGCTGTTGCCGGTACCGATCACGATGATCCGCTCACCCAGCCGGAAAGCGGAAGGACTGGCCAGATAATTGATGGCGTACGTCACATGTCCCAGACTTTCACCCCGGATATTCAGCTTGCGGGGCTTCCACAGGCCGGCGCCTACGAACACGCTCTGGTAGCCGTCCCGGAAAAGGTCGTCGATGGTGACCGCGCTGCCGATATAGGTATTGGGCCGGAACTGGATGCCCTTGAGTTCCAGATGACGGTATGCCATATCGTCAAGCACCGCGTCCGGCAGGCGGAAATCCGGAATACCGTAGCGCAGCACGCCGCCAATCTTGTCCCGGCTGTCGAAAATCGTGATCTTATACCCTTTGCGCGCGAGGATGATCGCGACCGTCAGTCCGGCCGGGCCTGCCCCGATGACAGCGGCTTTGCGGCCGTTCGAAGCCGCGGGACCTTTGACCATCTGATTCGCGTAAGTGGAGGAAATATAGCTTTCGATCACGGAAAAATGGACCGGGGCGTCCTTGATTCCGCGGACGCAGTGGCCTTCGCACTGGTTTTCATGGTTGCACACCAGCGCGCACACCGTGGTCAGGGGATTGTTTTCAAACAGCATCCATCCCGCTTCGTTCAAGCGGCCTTCCTTCAGGAGGCGGATTGCCTCGGGAATATTGGTATGGATCGGACAGCCTTCCTGACAGCGGGGGTTTTTGCATTGCAGGCAGCGGTTGGCTTCTTCCATTACATGCAGGGCCAATTTGTTTTTCCCTCCTCCGTGGAATATCCGGCCGGAACAATCGGTTTCCGTGCCGGCACTGTGTTTTCAGGCCTGTTCCGGATTACAGCCGGGACCGGATCAGGGCGATCAGTTCGTCGTACTGCTGCGGGGAAAGGGTTTCCCTGCCGGGATTCATCGCGAAAACGCCGCCCCATTCAAATCCGTCCCGGTATTTGGGAACCAGGTGGAAGTGCAGATGATGCATGGTATCCCCGTAGGCGCCGAAATTGATCTTATCCGGATGGAACAGCTCGTGAAGCACTTCCGCCGTATGGTTCACGTCCTCCATGAACTGTGCTCTTTCCTCCCGGGAAAGCCCTGTGATATCATCCACATGCTTTTTGCATGCGACAATCACCCGGCCGCGATGGCTTTGTTCCCTGAACAGAATCACCTTGGACATGGGCAGTTCCCCGATCTTGATCCCGAAGGCGTTCAGCAGTTCCCCTTCAGCGCAGTAGGAGCAGTTTCTGATTTCTTCTGTCATGTTGCACTTCTGCCTTTCTGATGAATATTATATTCCCTCTGTACGTCCATTTTATCCAATTTCAGGAAAACGTTCAACAGAAATAATACAACTTTTTGTATTTTTGTATCCGGTCAGCAATGGATTCTTATTCTTTCCTGCACCAGATCACCGCTCCGCGCAGTTCGCCGTCCAGCGCGGAACCGAAGCGTTTCACCTCCTGATAACCCTTTGTCCATGCGGACACCGGCGGATTCGCGCCGTTTTCAAACGTATGAACGACCAGCAGCGCCTCATCTCCCAGAATCCGCCTTACAATCTGATATCCCTCCGGTCCGGAATAATCCCGCACCGTGGATTCGATCCCGTCGGTGAAGCCGTCCCGGATGATATGCCGGACTTGTGCGTACAGCGCAATCGCGTCCAGCACCTGCTGCCAGCGCTCCTGGGGCAGATCCGCCGCATCTCCGGAAAGGCAGAGACGGCCCAGGAAGGCGGAAGTCAGCACAAAGTTGATCCGATGTTCGTCTGCGTCCGCGCGGAGCACCGCCCAGATCTGGGATTGCTCCGGCCGGATCAGCCGGTGCAGGTTTGCGGCGATCAGCGGAATGGAAAGTGCTTCATGCGCATCCGAGAAACTGGCCTGGGAAACCAGCGACATCATGGAGGGTTCCAGCCGGTGTCCGCCGGAGGAACAGTTTTCAATAACCAGTTCCGGAAGTTCCCGGGCGATGTGGCGGAAATAGTCCAGGGAAGCGCATACAGCCTGGCGAAGCCCTTCGCCGAAGCTTTCGGCGCCGTCCACGCCCGCGCCGATACACTCGTTGTAATCCACCTTCAGGTAGCCGAAGCCGTTTTCTTTCAGCAGACGGATCATTTTCCGGTCGAGGAAATCCCAATTCTCCTTCATTCGCATATCCCGGAAGCGCCGGGAGCCCACGCTGACCGGAAATCCGTCCCTGGACAGAAGCAGATCCGTATCCTGATAGGCGCGCGCCTCCGTCCCGACATTCTCCATTTCAAACCAGAGACCGGGAATCAGTCCATGGGAACGGATCCTATCCGCCGCAGCGCCGATGTTTCCTTCCGGGAAAAGTTCCCGGCTGGGATTCCAGTCCCCCGCGGCGTTGAACCAGTTATCGTATTCAGGAGACTTGTACCATCCGGCGTCAATGACCAGATACTTTACGCCCGTACCTTCCAGCCTTGCAGCGATCCGCTCCAGATTCTCCATATCGGGGTTTCCCCATGTGGTGCACCACTCGTTAAAGATCACAGGCAGTTCCCTGTCCGCCGGCGCGATACGGGGCTGCTGCGCTTTCACCAGTTTATCGCAGACTTCCTCCAGGGATCTTCCTTCCGCCACGACGGCCATCGGCGTCTCAAAAGACGTTCCCGGCAGAATTTCCTTCCACCAGGAGCCGTAATCACGGTCTGCAAGCCCTGCCTGGACAGAAATTTCAGGGGCGTTCCGGAAAACCTCAATCTGCCAGCTGGATGCGCAGTACAGCTGCAGGCCCGTAAAAGATCCTGTCCTGCTGTCCTCCAGCACCAGAAAGGGAAACCATCCGCGCACCGGCATGGATCCGAGCTGTCCGAACTTTGTCACCCGAAACCCGTGATTCGCCCAGGAAGGCTCCATATTCAGCGCTGTCAGATCCTGGGACAGCAGCTTTCCCTCCGCGCTCCACCACGAAGTCGCCCGGTGCATTCTGTCCGCCTTTATCCCGCGGATCGCCACGCTGGAAAGCAGCTCCAGGGTTGCGATTTCGTCCGTTGGATTCTCAAACACGGTCCTGCAGCGGGTAACGCCCTGTTCTGATTCATGGTATACCTTCAGAAGATGCCCTTTTTTGCCTCTGAAAACCGTCACATGCGCATCTTCGGAAATCTGTTCCATTTCCTTCACGGATTCACCGGAAGACAGCGTGATGCCGTTTCCGAAGCCGTCGCTGTACCGGTCTCCGCGCAGCCGCCATTCCGCATAGTATTCCATATTGCTCTTCCTTCCCCGCTGTAATGCCGCCGGGTTGTTTTTATTTCTGCTGGTTCATAATATAGCATATCTTTCAGGAATGAAAAAGAATTCCGCCGTCAGCCCTGTGAGCTTCAGGCGGAATTCAGTGAACAGGCGAACCTGCGCTCCGCGGATGTTACTCCATATAATCCTCGTCCGACCGGATTCTGTGCGTCTTGCCGTCGCTTCCGAGATAGATGTTGTCAGCAGAATACGGCTTCAGTTTTCCGGATGAAATCATACCAATGACGATTTTGGCTATTTCCGGATCAAACTGGGTGCCGGAGCAGCGTTCAAACTCTCCGATAATCACAT
>CAMJTZ010000162.1 GCA_946408865.1 uncultured Clostridia bacterium | reverse complement strand
GCTGCGGAGTCCGCCCATTTTCTTCATGCTCTGCATCTGCTGGAGGAAATCCTCCAGGGTGAGTTTGCTGCTCAGACCCTTGCGGGCAAACTTCTCGGCATCCTGCTCGTCAAAAGCTTCAGCCGCCTTGTCGATCAGGGTGAGCACATCGCCCATACCCAGAATCCGGGAAGCCATCCGGTCCGGATGGAAGGGTTCGATATCGGTCAGCTTTTCGCCAATGCCGCTGAACTTGATCGGTTTGCCCGTGACAGCCTTGATGGAAAGGGCGGCGCCGCCGCGGGTATCACCGTCAAGCTTGGTGAGAATGACGCCGGTAACATCCAGCTTTTCGTCGAAGGTTTTGGCGACGGTGACCGCGTCCTGACCGGTCATGGCATCGACGGTCAGCAGGATTTCAGTCGGACCGACAGCAGCTTTGATGCGGGCGAGTTCGTCCATCAGTTCCTCATCGATATGCAGCCGGCCGGCGGTATCGATAATCAGCACGTCCCGCTGGTAGTAGCGGGCGTATTCAATGGCTTCCTTCGCGGTTTTCACCGGATCCTGCGTGCCCTTTTCAAAGACGGGGACATTCACCTGCTGCCCGACAACCTGCAGCTGCCGGATGGCTGCGGGACGATAGATATCACAGGCTGCCAGCATCGGCTTTTTACCCTGCCTGGTCAGATAACCGGCCAGCTTGGCACACATGGTGGTTTTACCGGCGCCCTGCAGACCGCAGAGCATGAAGATCGTCGGCACGGAGGAAGACCAGTTGAGCCGGGCGTTGGTGCTGCCCATGAGCTCGGTCATTTCCTCACTGACGATCTTGATGACCTGCTGGGAAGGGGAGAGCGAAGACATTACATCAGAACCGACACAGCGATCGGTAACCTTCCTGATGAAGTCCTTGGCGACAGCGTAGTTAACGTCGGCTTCGAGCAGCGCCATGCGAACTTCACGCATACCTTCCTTCACGGCCTGCTCACTCAGCCGGCCGCGGCCGGTCATCTTCCGCAGTGCTCCCTGCAGCTTTTCACTCAAGCCTTCAAAGGCCATTGTTCTCCTCCTGATCAAGGGCGAGCAGATCTGCGAGCAGATGCTCCGCCCGGACATAATCCTGTTGTTTCAGCGCGCTGAGGGCTTCCTCCAGGCCGGCTTCCATCCGGCGGAAACGGGAAGCAACCCCCAGAGAGGCTTCCAGCCCGTTGAGGCGGGCTGCGGCACGGGTAATCGTCTCATGCACAGCCTGGCGGGAAATGCCGACATCCGCGGCGATTTCGCCCAGCGAGAGATCCTCTTCGCAATGAAGGGAGAGGACGCGGCGCTGCTTCTCTGTCAGCAGTCCGCCGTAGAAAGCAGAAAGAAAGGCGAGATCCACCTTTTTCCGAAGATCTTCCTGCGCCATGCTGAATAACCTCCAAACGGTCAGGTGTCAATACCAAAGCATTGACAGATGAATTATACAGAAACAAAAAAGATTGTCAAGGGTTTTTCCCTGACAATCCTGTCTTTTTTTCCTTATTCAGTTTTCCAGCGTTTCGCCGGTGAGGGATTTCCAGAGCGCCCGGATGGTTTCCTGATTGGCAACACCGTAGGACGGATCGTTTTGTTTCGCTTCTGCCATATCCCGGAGGAAGTGCACGCAGAGATGCCCGTCAAAACCATTATCCTTGATATTTCCGCTCATATGCGGCATATCATGCGTGGAGCCGACGGTCCATACGCCGGAGGGGAGTTTCACATAAACGCCCTTCTGATTCCAGGTATTCACATTGCCGAAGGCTTTCACCATCTTTTCGGTGTCTTCCTTTGTAAGCGGTTCGGAATCGCAGTGACGGCCGCGGGAGAGAACCCGGAGATTCCACGAGATACCGGTTGCAGGATCGTAAATCAGCAGTGTAGAGCCGTTTTTGAGAGAAGGCTTGATATCATTGAACCAATGCAGCAGGCGGATGGGACTTCCGTCCGGCGCTTTGCCGGTTTTTACGGAGGAAGGGGAGGCGGAAGATTCCGACGCCGGCTCTGCCGGTTCTGCTGAAGACGCCGTTTCCTCCTTCTGCGCTGAAGAGGCAGTGTTCCCGGTCTGCACTGCTTTTTCCAGAGCGGTCAGGGTTTTTTTGCCGGCGAGCCCGTCTGCGGAAAGCCCCTGGGATTTCTGGAAGCTTACAAGTGCATTGAGCGTTTGGTTTCCAAAGACTCCGTCGGCTTTCCCTGACAGGTATTTCAGGGAGATCAGCGCCTGCTGAAGCGTTTTCACCCGGCTCCCCCGGTCTTTGATGCGGATGGTGGCATAATTGCCCGAGAAGAGGCTTCCGGATGAGGAAGACGATGAAGATGAAGAGGACGAAGAAGAGGCGGCAGATGACGCTGTTTCCGATGCGGATGCGGGAGAAGCATTCTGCGATGCGGAAGAGCTGCCCGCACCTGAGGCGGCTTCCTGCAGGAGTGCCCGGGTTTTCGCGCCGGCCAGCCCGTCGACCGTCAGCTTCCGGGAAGCCTGGAAGTCGCGTACGGCCTGCTCGGTTCTGTTGCCGAAAACGCCGTCGGCGTTTCCTTTCAGGAATCCGAGGGTGATCAGGGCTTGCTGCAGGAAGCGTACGCTCTCACCGCGGGATCCGTTGTGCAGGGTGGAAGCCTGCAGCGCCGCGGCGGATGAGCAGCATAACGCCAGGACAAGAACAGTCAGTATACAGATCAGACGACGCATGGGAAGCCTCCCTTCAGGCAGACACCGGCGGCCGGCTTCAGGGACCGGCGGCCGGGAAAGCAATCGTGGCGTAAACCCCTTTATCTTGCATAAAGGCATCATCAAATATACCACAGGAAGTGGAAAATGTAAACAAAATGTTACACAAGGATTACGGAATCCGGTTCTTTCCTTTGCGGGAGGGATATGATATACTGTTCGTGTGTGAAGAAGCCTGTCTTTCCGGCAGGCAGCTCAAAGGAGCGTTATACAAATGAGAAAAATCGGTGTTCTGACGAGCGGCGGAGACAGTCCGGGAATGAATGCGGCAGTGATGTCTGTTGCCCGCAGCGCAGCACTGTACGGAATCCCGCTGATCGGGATCAAGCGCGGATACAACGGTTTGCTGCGCAAGAGCATGAATATCAAGGACGATCTGCAGGAACTGACACTGGAAACAGTGCTGGACATCGCGGATGAACCCGGCACCTACCTGAGGACCGCGCGGTGCGACGAATTCCGTCAGCTGCAATACCGCGAGGTTGCAATGCAGACACTCCGGGATATGGAAATTGACGGTCTGGTCGTCATTGGCGGTGACGGCAGCTTCAACGGAGCCATGGAACTGTGCAAAATGGGTATGCCCTGCATCGGCATTCCGGGCACCATCGACAACGACCTGGCATATTCCGAAATGTCCCTTGGATTTGACACGGCCGTGAACGTCTGTGTGGACGCGATTCGCAGGATCCGCGCCACATCCCGCAGCCACGACCGCCCCGCCGTGGTCGAAGTTATGGGACGGCACTGCGGCGATATCGCGCTGACGGCGGCAGTTTCCACCGGAAGCGAAATCTGCGTTGTGCCGGAAGTGCCGTGGACAGTGGAAGGAATTGCGCTCCAGCTGCAGCGGCAGCTGAACCGGGGCAACTACCGCGCGACAATCGTGATGGCCGAAGGCTGCTACGAAGCAATGGCGCCCTTCAACCTGTACAAGTTCCTGACGAGCCACGGGAAAGCCTGTTATCCGGAAGAACCCATGAGCGCAGTCCGGTTCGCTTCCGTCATGAAACGGATGTGCGGCGGCGCGGAAGCCCGCGCCAATGTGATCGGCTACGTGCAGCGCGGCGCGAACCCGACAGCCCGTGACAGCGCTTTCGCCTTTGAAGCCGGCAATCTGGCCGTTCGCCTGCTGCGCGACGGGATCAGCAACCAGGTTATCGGCATGCAGAAGGGCAGGGTGTTCTATATGCCCATTGAGCAGGCGTTAAAGCGGAAGAAACAATTCAACCTTCCAATGTTTGAACTTGTGAATTCACTTTAATCCGGCAGCCGGTATCCGCCGGATGCAAAAGATAAAAAAGGATGCTTGACAGGAATACAGTTCCTGTGATATCATCCCCGTGTTTGAAGCAGAGGCTTGCCCGTCTCTCACCTGGGCGGTATCGACCGTCGGGTTGTGAAGCATCCTGAAAAGGATTTTGCTGTGTGCACATGAGCGACGGGTCAGACCCGCCGCTCATTTATTATGGAGGTGCATGGACATCGCAACCGAACTGATGATCAATGAGGAAATCCGCGACCGGGAAGTTCGTCTGATCGACGAGAACGGCGAACAGCTCGGCGTCATGACCACGCAGCAGGCGCTCGCGCTGGCAGAGGAGAGAGGATATGATCTGGCCAAGATCCAGCCTTCCGCTGTGCCGCCCGTATGCAAGCTGCTGGACTATGACAAGTACCGCTACGAGCAGTCCAAGCGCGAGCGGGAAAACCGGAAGAATCAGCGGGTTGTCGATATCAAGGAAGTACAGCTTTCTGCCACCATCGAAGAAAACGATGTGAATACCAAGGTGAAGATGGCGATCCGCTTCCTGGAGAACGGCGACAAGGTTAAGGTATCCATCCGCT
>CAMJTZ010000161.1 GCA_946408865.1 uncultured Clostridia bacterium | reverse complement strand
GCCTGGTAATCCAGGCTGAATCCGGGCCTGGTCTCCCGGATCCGGTATCCTTTGCGCTGGAAAAAGGCAACCGCTTCCTCGTTTTTCGCCAGCACGAACAGCTGATAGGGCCCTTCCTCTTCCTTCATGAAGGTATCCATCAGCAGGCTGCCGATCTCCTGCCCCTGCATCTTCGCGTTCACGCTGATCCGGACCATGGAGGCCATCTCCGCGGGGGCTTCCGCGAACAGATCGAAATACTCCGCCGTAACCCTGCCGATATGCTCGGCCTTTCCGCCGCTTTTCTGATAGATCTCCGGATTCCACTGCAGGGGACCCCGGATCCACAGCAGCACCCCGGCGACCTTATTCCCGTCCATGGCGAGATACAGGTTTTCCGTCCGGAACATCCGGTCCCCGGCCCGGATCATTCTGGAAAGAATGCTCTCCGCCTCCTGCCTGGACGCAAACATCGCGGGGTAAATATACAGATCCGTATCGTAAATCAGGGCGGCGATTTCCCGCAGCTGCGCGTCAGACAGGGAGCTGTCCGCCCTTCGGCATATGATTTTTTTGTTCATCCCTGTCCGTTCCTCCGCCTTTCCGCCTGATTTTTCATCTGCAAAAGGATCTGTTTCTCTCACCCGTGAACCGGCTTTTTATTTTTACCCGTAACAGATATTATATCACTTTTCCGCGTTTTCTGTCCATGAAAAAAGGCCGTACAAAAACCGTGGAACAGAAGCGCGTCCTGTGATATAATGGCACGAATGAAAAAATCCGTATATAGTTCATCCCCCGAGCGGACAACCGCGGAAGGCAGGTTAATGAAAATGAAAAAGAGGAGCAGCACTCCCCTCATCCCGCAGATCAAAGCGGCCTGGCAGGATCTGAATCAGTCGATCTATGTCGGCGACCGTCTGAGAGAAAACCTGTTCGCCCTGACCTTTGTCAGCATCTTTACGATGCTGCTGGGCCTGGTCCTGATCCTGTATAATCTCCTGGCCCGCCGCCTTCCCTTCACGGACGTTTCGGTCCTGATGTCCATCGTCACCTTCCTGGCCGGCGCCGCCTGCGCCTTCTGCAGCGGGGTTCTGAAAAACCGGGAGAAGGCCATCCTGATTCCGACGCTGTTCTGCGTGGCGGTGTTCACGGTGTACGCCCTCACCGGCTATCTGGAGGGCACGGGCATTCTCTGGTCCCTGCTGCTGCCCATCGGCATGTGCTATTTTATTTCGGTCAAGCTGGGGATCCTTCTTTCCCTGTATTATTCCCTGCTGTATTTTGTGCTGTTTCTTACCCCGCTCGGATCCCGGGTGGCCGCCTATTACTCCCCCGCCTTCATGCTCCGTTTTTCCCTGGCATATTTCAGCCTTTCGGTCTTCACCGCCATCGCCATGATCCAGTATCACCGCTATGTGCTGCTGGAAATCCGCCATACCGAGCGGCTGAACGCGGAAGTCGCCCGCCAGACCGCCGTGGCGGAGGAGCGGGCCCGGAAAATCGAGGAGATGTCTTTCCAGACCATTCAGACCCTGGCCAACGCCATCGACGCGAAGGATCCCTATACGAAGGGCCACTCGACCCGCGTCAGCCAGTACTCCGTCCGCGTCGCGGAAAAGCTGGGCTGGAATCCGGAGCGGATCAGCGATCTGCGCTACGCCGCGCTGCTCCATGATATCGGCAAAATCGGCGTGCCCGATTCGATCCTCAACAATCCGAAAAAGCTGACGGACGTGGAATACGGCATCATCAAATCCCATACCACCATGGGCGGGGATATCCTGCGGGACCGGACCATGATCCGTTCCGCCGAGGACGTGGCCCGCTGCCATCACGAGCGTTACGACGGCCGGGGCTATCCGGCCGGGCTGAAGGGCACGGAAATCTCTGAGGAGGCGCGGATTGTCGCCCTTGCCGACGCCTTTGACGCCATGTCCTCCAACCGGATTTACCGCAAAGCCTGCGACATGGATTATATTCTCCGCGAGCTGGAGCAGGGCAGCGGCACCCAGTTCGATCCGGAATACGCCAAAGTCTTCCTGCATCTGCTGAAGGAAGGCAGCCTGGACGACATTCTGCAGAAGGAGGCGCCCGAAAACGCCGGCAGCGCGGAATCCCCTTCCGCCCTGCTGCAGGAGGTCGTGGAGGCCTTTGCCGCCCAGAGCGCGGCGGACTCCGTGGATATCACCACCGGGGTCATGTCCCGTTCCGCCGGGGAGGGCGCCATCGCCAAGCGGATGCAGCAGGAATCCGGCTGCTTCGTCTTTGTGGATATGGATAACCTGAAGGAAACCAACGACACCCTCGGCCATGAAGCCGGTGACAAAGCCCTCCGCCTGCTGGGAGAAACCCTCCGCGCCTGCCTGGGAGAGGAAAGCCTCTGCTGCCGTCTCGGCGGGGATGAATTCCTTCTCTTCCTGCCGGGCTTCACCCGGGAAGCGGCGGAAAAGCAGATCCGGATCATCCTCAGCCGGTTCAACGAAAACAAGGCAGCGGATCCCGCCACCTCCATCGCCACCCTGTCCGCCGGCCTGGTGATGTGCACCCCCGCCGATACCTATCTGACGGCCTACAACCGGGCGGACAAAGCCCTTTATCATGTCAAGCAGAACGGCAAAAACGGCTACAGCTTCTTCAACGAGGAAAGCGAACTCGATACGACGGACGTCAACCGCCTCGTTCCGGGCATCCGGACCGCCGGCCGCTACAGCGGCGGCCTGAACGTGGAGTACCGCCAGTTCGCCCGGCTGTATGATTTTATTGAGAATCTGGAAAGCCGTTTCGCCCAGCCCTTCAAGCTGGTGCTGATTACCCTTTCCTCCTCCGATGAATCCGGCGTCCGGATCGAGGAGCAGGAAAAAGCCATGTACTATATGGAGCAGGCCATCCGCCAGACGATCCGCGGCGTGGATGTGCTGACCCGCTACAGCAGCCGGCAGTATCTGGTGATCCTGGTGGGCGCCAAGGCGGAAGGCGTCCAGGGCGCGGTGGACCGGATCTTCCGCGGCTATTACAAGATGAACGGCAGCGGCGCCTTTACCCCGGGTTACACCGTAGCCGACCCCGAGGAAGCCAAGGAGTAGTGGAACGGGAACGGAGGCGGGAACGGAGGGACGGTCTTCGTTCCACCTCCCGCCCTAGTCCGCGGCTTCCGGTTCCTCCTCGTCAATGCCCAGATACAGAACATCCGGAATCTCCCCGTCCGGCGCAAGCGCGGGCACGGGCACCGTCAGTTCCTGATCCGCGAATACCAGCACCTCTTCCCCGTCCTCGCAGAAGTGAACCTCCATACCTGTCGGAATACTGATCTCCTTGCGTTCTCCTTCAGGCGTCACCACGGTGATCTTTCTCTGTTTCGCCCCGGCCAGATTCATCAGCTGGTCCGTCGCCGGAGCCTTCTCCATGGCGTCAATCCGCAGGCCGAACGCGTACGCAGGCCATTGGGAACTGATCTGCCTGGACGTGAATTCTTTCAGCCTCAGGGTTTCGCGGTCCAGTGTATAGGTTTCCCGCACTACGCCGGTTTCCTCTTCCGTGTAGGTATTGGTAATCGTCAACACGCCGGGTTCTGCTTCCTCCGCCTTCGCGTCCTCAGGCACTTCCGGAATGCTGCCCGTCCACAGCTCCGTAATTGCGCCGTCCCATCCGTCAAGCCATACCCAGGCTGCCGGCTTTCCGTTCGGAAGAATCCCGTAGCTGACCCCTTCGTGCAGCAGTTTTGTTTCGCCGTCCGAGAAGAGCAGGGCCATCGGTTTTCCCGCGGAATCATGTCCGTACCAGATCCATTCCGTACTTTCATTTTCCGGATCCTGTTCATAGACAATCAGGAAAGCCGGCCCGATGTCCGCATAGATTTTCTCCGGATCCTGTGCTGCCAGATATGCTTCCTCCCCGATGGTTTCCGCTGCCGCAACCCCGGTCACCAGCAGCAGGAGAAGTATCAGGACCGGCCATTTCTTCATCATAATCATTTACCTCCGTCTTATTGGATGATCCGCTTAGTTACTATAAATCACTCCAGTAGGTGGATTTTGGTCTATAGGAGTCCATACACCTGTTACTGTCTCATCATATTCAGGCATTGGGTTGCCGCTCGTTGCAGGGCCTCCTTCTCCTGTAGAACTCCATGTCCACCCGCTCCACGTATACTTCCCTTTATAGTCCGGATGCTCGTCGGGCTGAGTCAGATCCGGTATCGTTTTCCCCGGTAAGAGAACGATCTCGTTTGTGTTGTATGTTTCTGCAAACGCATAAGGAATTACCTTGATGGTGTATGCTCTTGAGTAGTCCGCTTTATACGTTTTATCTTCCTTCACGTCCTCAAGGGCAGGACTCCAGGCTGAAATCTTGAATTTCT
Source organism: uncultured Clostridia bacterium (assembly GCA_946408865.1). Next base: position 293 of record CAMJTZ010000161.1, on the reverse strand, counting down.
CTCCTGCTTCGTTTTTCATCACATTGGTCGGTGCCGCGATCTTCTCCGCCGTGGTGCCGTAATCATATGTTTTCGTCGCCAGCACGGCCGTCCCGTCGTGGTCCAGGAAGGTAATTGTATACTGCCGTTTCACAGGCGTAAAGGTCGCGGTATAGGTCGCCTCACCTGTCACTGCAGCAATTGTAGGATTCCAGCCGGGGGTGTAGGTGAATTCGGCTGTCGCCGCCTTGGTGGCATCCGCATGCGTCGGTACCTCGCCGTACTTAACGGTCGTGGTGTCGATCACGCTGTCG
>CAMJTZ010000160.1 GCA_946408865.1 uncultured Clostridia bacterium | reverse complement strand
CAGAACCGACCGCAGAACCCACTGCGGAGCCTACCGCAGAACCGACCGCAGAACCGACTGCAGAGCCCACCGCAGAACCGACTTTTGAGCCTACAGAAGTACCGACTGCAGAACCCACAGCTTTACAGTCACCGGAACCTTTACAGCGTTATGGGTACGGGATTACAATCGGTGATGGCGCTTATGTCCGGAATTATCCAAGCAGTACAAGTGTCATTATCGATGAACTGCCGGCGAATAAAGTCGTTTATGTAAGCGGACAGGAATATGTGAATGAAACTGCATGGCATCTGATTCAGTATGACGGAACATGGGGATATGTGCGCGGAGATATGCTCAGGATGATGAACGAATATGAAGTACTGGCATATCTTGAAGAAACGCAGCATACACCGGAACCCGAACCGGAAATTACACTGGCGCCTTATAATCCGGATACGCTGAGCTGTTACGGTTATGTTTCAGCCAGTTCCGTTAATTTCCGTCAGCAGCCTTCTGTTCAGTCCACCAGAATTTCCCGCCTGAAACAATATGCACTGTGTCTGATTTACGATACGGAAACCATTGACGGTACGTTATGGTATAAAGTGGGTTATGAAGGAACAACCGGCTATCTGAACGGAGACTATTTCCGGCAGATGACTGTTGCGGAAGCAGAAGCATTCTTCCAGTCAGAAGAATATCGTACAGGATTGCGTAATAACGCGCCCGAAGAACAGCAGCAGACGAATCCTTCTCCCCAAACGACCGGAACTCCATCCGGAATCGCTTCCGCTGAAGACTGGAAGGTTGAAACATGGAAAAATCCGGAAAGCGGAATCTCCGTAAGCTATGAACCATTTGATCCTTTTGCGACGCCTGAACCGCTTCCCGAAAACGATGTACGGAACAAAGAATATCTGGATTCACTCGCCGACAGAATCAAAAACGGAAGTCTGAAGGAGGAAGATCTGGAAAAACTGCTGGAAACAGCTTACCGGGACAGCGCCGATAAAGACACTATTATCAGGAGTGCCATGACCTATGTCCGCGACAAAGTTGGTGCAGTCGGAGCGTCAGAGGCAGCGAATACCCCGGAAGGCATCCCGATGGAAACAGAAGAGAACCTTCAGTACAAACAGGAAGAAAACCAGGGAGGAAGTGCCGTCGGCTGGATTATCGGCGGATTGCTTCTGGCCGGGGCGGCAGGCGGAGGATACTTCTACTATTCATCTGTGCAGAAAAAACGTCAGGCAGCTCAGAGACTTGCTCAGAAGAAAGCGGCGCAGCAGCGTAAAGAACAGAACTCAGCTAAGGCACAGGTCACAGCCGGAACAGCTTCCAGACAACCTGCATCTGCTCAGCAGAGTGCCAGGGTACGTACAGGCACCTATACGGAAAAGAATGGAACGACTTCTGTTAAACCAACATCAGATGCTGAAAACAGCACGGTAAGAAAGCCTTACTCCAGAAACGTGGAAAATCCTTATGCACGCTATACATCCGGCAATGAGGAAGATGCTTCCTATACAGCGTCGTTCAAACCGGATGAAAGCAGAAATAGTACAAACACACACCGCAGAAGAACGACCGGAAAAGAAAACGAAACGGAGAAGAACAATTATGACAGCTAAAAGCAAAGCAGAAAAAAAGAGAAGCTATATCCGTATCGGAGCAATGATTGTTGCGGTTGTCATGACATTGTCCGTGGTGCTTGCAATTATTATCCGTTAAGTTTATTCTGCCAGGCGCAGCCGGTATTTTCCGGCTGCGTCTTTGTAAGGTCTTTTGATTGAACAGTATGAAAGCGAGGCAGCTGAAAATGCGGGGACCCCGGAACAGAAAGATATCCACAGGAACCATCGCGGTGCTTTTGTCTTCTGTGATTGTTCTGGGTATGACCGTTTTTGTATGGATACGCCTCTCCGACGGAAAGCGTGTTGACCTGAGCCGTATTCGGACCGGAGTACTGGATCTTAAGGAAGCTAATGTAAAAGAAGACGTGGAACCAATAGTTTCAACTGCTGAGAGAACTGTACGTCCTGTTGCACCTGTTTCAACGGAAAAACCTTCCGAGCTGGTCAGAAGCTATACAATGACAATCGGCGGTACTGTTGCACTTGATGGGGAAGTGCGTAAAAACAGCTGGTATTCAGATGTCAAACAATATGATTATTATGACATCATGACACTGCTGAAAAGGGAAATGCAGTCCGATCTGAATATTGTTTTTCTTGAAAACCTGCTCACTGAAGACGGAAGATCTTCTGATGTTACCGCAACGAACGCCGCGGCAGCAATGCTGAAAGGCGCAGGATTCAATGTCGCAGCCTGCGGCTTTTCAAAATCTTACGAAAAAGAAAAAGCAGGCATTCTGACAACCAGAAAATTACTGGAGGAACATAGTATTACTCCGGTTGGGATTTACGAAACAAATGAAGACAACCATTACCGGATAACTGATATAAAAGGGATCAGGACAGCTATTCTCCAGTATACAGGTACGATTTCATCTGCAACGCGGAAAAACATGGCGAAAAACGGAACTTCGGGACTTGTTCCGGCAGCAGAAGCGGAAACGATTATGGCAGATATTAATACTGTCCGTTCACGTGGCAGCGAAGTGGTTATTGTATTGCTGAACTGGGGAAAGACAGGAAAAGCTCCGGATAAAACCATGCACGTACTGGCACAGAAAATTGCCGATGCCGGAGCGGATCTGATCATTGGAAACGGAAGCCGGATTGTTTCCGGTGCTGAGATGCTTACGGCAGAAAATACCGGCAAACAGGTGCTTTGCGTATGGAGTCTCGGTACTGTTCTGAGCGGCGACAGAAGCAATATACGCCGGATGGCAGGCGTGCTTCTTCAGGCTGAAGCAAGGTCTGAAGGTGGACACACAACGCTGTGTGAATACAGGTATATTCCGATTTATACATGGAAATACAAACAGGACAGCCGCTTCTACTATCGCTGTCTGGCGGCTGACGAAGCGATTCCGGACGGAATGGATTCAGAACAGCAAAAGATGATGAAAAAGGCTGAAGATACAGTACGAAACGCCATGGCTGGTTCTCCTGTGGAGGTGCGGTCATTTGAATAGTCTTCGGGAAGAATTGCAAAGATTACTTGATGAAACAGAATCCGGCCGTCCGGCAGTTATACGACGCTGTAAAAGGAAAGATTTTCTGTATGCGACAGATCTTCCAATGGCAGCGGATCAGAAATGTGTGTGTTTTTTTATCGGGCGTGCAAAAAAATACGGATGGAACTCAGAGATACAGTCAGGATGGATTCTGCTGGATCGGTTGCCGGACGGACCGCCGGAAAACGGATTTACAGGTCCCTATGGACCCGAAGCAAAATGCTGTGCGAGTATTCTGCGCCGTCATCCGGAGAAACAAAAAATAAATGGGGATCGGGAAAAGCGAATGCTGATAAAATCCGGCGAAGAAAGCCGGGAATCATATGAGCGGGCATGCGCAATTCTTCATCGCGAATGGGCTGCGGTTCTGCGGCAGAGAGGTGCATTGCCGGATCTGCCTTTGACTTTTTTTGAGGAGGAAAACAATCCATGATTATCCGGCATGTCGGACACGCGGAATTTCTGATGGAAACAGAGAGCGGGATGCGGATTGTAACGGATCCGTATGATGCAGAAACGGGATACCCGGTGAAAAAGATCCGGGCAGATGCTGTACTGATTTCCCATGGACATCATGATCATAATGCGGTTGATAATCTCGAAGGGCTGACACTGACTGTCAAAGAAGCCGGTGTTTTTACGGCAGCAAAAAACGTACGGGTGACTGCACTGAGAAGTTTTCATGATGATGAAAGAGGAAATAAACGCGGAGAAACGCTGCTTTTTTTAGTCGAGACGGACGGTCTGCGGATTGTGCATCTCGGAGATCTGGGATGCATTCCGGACGAAAAACAGATCCGGGAGCTTGCGCAGCCGGATGTTCTGATGATCCCTGTCGGCGGATTCTATACGATCAATGGCAGGCAGGCGAGGAAAATCATGGAGATGCTGAAACCGGCGGTAACACTGCCGATGCATTACAGAACAATCTATAATCCGGACTGGCCGATCAGCGGACCGGAAGACTTTCTGGAAGGCATCCCGGAAAAAGATATACGCAGGAACATTGAAGTGCTGCGCATTACAAAAGAAGACAGGATTTGTCAGCCCCGGATTGCTTTATTCAGAGCCTGATCCGGATAATTTGTGATCAGAATATCTGCACCTTCCTGCAGCACGGCCTTCATCGCTTCCTGAGAATTTACAGTCCATGTATTCACCATTATGCCGGATGCGTGGGCAGATGAACACTCTCCTGGCGTAAGAATTACCTCAGAATAATGCGGATGAATTGCATCCATTCCCAGCTTTTTTGCATATTCCCATGGATCAATCAAAACTGCTTCATAGAGGAGTCCACAGGGTACAGACGGAGCAAGCTGTTTCATGCGCTGCATGCTGTGATGGTTGAAGGAAGAGAACAGAACGCGATGAATGTCAAATTCTTTTGCGGTCAGTTCCAGTACTTTGCGTTCAAGCTCGGGATAATCAACAATGCTGTTTTTCAGTTCAATATTCACGGACAATCCGGTGGGATGGAGCAGGGAAAAAACTTCGGACAAAAGGGGAATTCGGG
>CAMJTZ010000159.1 GCA_946408865.1 uncultured Clostridia bacterium | reverse complement strand
TATGTATTTAATTACTCATTTATTGCTTTTTCTGCTGAAACTGCCACTCCAGCAAGGAAATGCCGGAGTCTGTGAAGCAGAAATACAGATTGTGCGTTCCTTTCAGTGTCTCATTCAGTTCTGTTCTTACTTCCAGATCCGTCCCGGAGGCGGGTATTTCGAGTGTTGCCACCGGTTCGGCGTTTTCATTATCTGTCAGAATTTCAATCTTTGCCGGCACTTCCGACCGGACCACAGCCCGGACAGAGAAGGCGCCCTCATCTCCGAAATCCGCGCCGGACACGGCAACCCAACCGTCCGGTGTGGTGCTGAGAACAGCCATGTGCCCTGTTCCAGCTTTTTTATCCTTTTCATCAGCCAGCACAGTTGTCGTACCTGCCATGGTGACGGCTGTGGCACCCGGTACAGTTGTGAACGGATCCAGAGCCTTTAACTGTCTGACACCTCCGTACGTACCTTTGGACGATGCCGGCAGGCCGTTTTCCGTAAGTTCGAGCTTATCTACAAATACGCTGCGGTACCCGGCGTTCCAGCCCATCGCTTTATCCAGTGTGGCGGCATGATAGGTAATATACCATTCACCGCGGAATTCAAACATGGCGTGATGATTGTTTCCGCCCGCGCCGAAGAAGAAACCCGGGTTCCTCAGCACCTGTCCTTCATAGGTGAACGGACCCATTGGACTTTCCGACGTCATATAGACAATTTCGCCGCCGCCAAATCCCTGCTTGCTTCCGGAAGAAGGTACATTGAAATTGGTGCAGTAGGAATATACATAAGTTTCTCCGAACCGGTTGATACCGGAATCTTCAAAAAGATATGGTGGATGAATCGGAACCGGATCCCCGTCCAGATGAATCATATCATCGCTGAGTTTCACAACCCTCGCTGTCCCCGGGTCCGCCTGCCTCCCTTCGGGTATTCCGCCGCCGAAATACAGGTATGCGCTGCCGTCGTTGTCGATCAGCACAGCCGGGTCGAAAAGCCAGGTGACACCGGCGCAAGTCGGGGTCTCCCGGCTAACCAGCGCATGGCCGAGCGGATCCGTGAACGGGCCGACAGGACTGTCCGCAGTCAGTACGCCGATACCTCCACCGGAATTTGCAAAATAAAGGAAGAACTGATCCTTTCCGTCAATCGTCTTCCATGCTGCGCTGGGTGCCCACGAATTCCGGGCCCATTTCGCAGCTCCGCTTGAGCCGGCTGCACGGATTGAGCCATGATCAGTCCAGTTTACAAGATCGTCGGAGGAAACAACCCGCAATGTATTGATATTGCTGTAATCATTTGTCCTGGGCGTTTCCCCTTTTTTCACAGCAGGTTCATCCCCGGTCATATACAGGTACACCCGGTCCTGGTAGACCATAGCCCATGGATCTGCTCCGAATCGCTGTACCATAACAGGATTATGGTCTTCGGCCTTTTTGTAAACGATCACGGGATCAGACTCCTTCCTGATGATTTCTTCAAGATTCAGTTTGTTCACAGCGTCAAGAATAAGATCTGCGTCTTCTGCGGACGGAATGTCTTCATCCTGCAGCGCGCCGAAAAACGCCGGTCTCAGCCTTCCTTTTTCATCGATCAGCCGCGGCGGCGTGTTCTTTTCCCTCTCTGCCTTATCCTGCAGCGCCTTCAGTGATATGCTTTTCACACCGATGGATTCCGCCACGGCGAAAAGCCTTTTATAGCATGCTGCCAAATGCATTTGTCCGGCGGCGGTCCGGTCGGCATCTCCTATCTCCAGCCCGCTCAGGTGGATCTCCGCACCTGTCTCTGCCAGGGAATGCAGGCCTGCTTCCGTTTTTTCCCAGTCTGTTTCAGTCAGGCTCAGGCAGCATTCGATGCTGACGCCATCCAGCAGGCCTTCTTCCCGGAGGGCACGGATACTTCTGAGTGTTTCCGCGTCCGGAAAATCCTGCAGTGCCCATAACAGTTTTTGTTCGGGATCGGCAGTATCACGTGCTGTTAAAAATGCCGTACGCACATAGTCTTTACCGATGATTGCAAGGTACGGATCGTCTTCCGCCTGCCTCCCGCCGGTCACAACTTCCCATTCGCTGATCACACCGGGGTACTGTTCGTTCATCCGGCTGATCTGATCGCGGACCGCGTTTCTGACGCGGGCAGTCATTACTTCGCTGCTGACATTCGCGGCATTCCGCGTGGAAGACCATTTTTCGTGGAAAAACCAATCAGGCGTATCATCCGCCCGGATCACCGTAGCCATCCGGAGCTTCATGCCATGCTCAGCTGCAAATTTCAGTACATCTGCCGCTTTCCCGGTTTTCATCCGGGCTTGCTCCGGATCTTTCTTTTTTACGCTGCTTCCCCGGTCCAGCAGTTCCTTGCCGTGGGATTCCTTCCGGCAGATCAGCAGACCGCACTGCAGCAGGATGCGGTCCGTCGCGGTTGTTTCCATGGATGCGATTCCATCCGCGGAAACGCCGATATCCATCCTGTTTTCATAATACTTTTGAAGTAAGGGGATTTCTCCGTTCTCCAGATAAGTTTCATACCCTGCTGCTCCGGCGCCGGAATGAAAAACAAACATTCCAGTCAGAAAAGCAGCAATCCGCTGTACAGTTTTTTTCATGCATTTCTCCGGTTCTTCGCTGAAGAAGCCGGACAGAAGAATCTGTCCGGTCCTGTAATGTCAGCGGATTTCCGCGCCGAGTTTGAATTTCAGGTTCCCCAGGATTTTCTTGATGAAGCGGTCTACATCTTCCGGTGCCAGTGCCTTGTCTGTCGGTGTGAAAACAATTTTGAAGGCCATGCTTTTGCGTCCTTCGCCAATCTGTTCGCCACGGTAGATATCAAACAGTTCCACATCCGTAACATTCGGACAGGCGCGTGAGATCTCCGTCATCAGACTGCCGCAGGTTGTGTCTTCGCTGACGATAAGCGCCAGATCCCGGACCACTTCCGGGAAAGGAGACAAAGGACGGTAGCGGATGCTGAAAGCCGCATGGCTCATCATTCTGTCATAGTCAATTTCGCCCAGGAAGATTTTGTGGTTCGCCTTGCTGTCCTTATGCAGTTTCAGTTCGGCGGTCACCTCATTCGCCAGTTTGCCGAACACGCCGATCCGTTCACCTTCGCATACAATATAGGCGGCAATGCCGGGATGCAGATAACTCACATCCTCCGCCCGTTCCACACTGAATTTCAGGTGGAAAGCTTCTCCCAGCGCTTCCACGGTGCCTTTGACCGTAAAGAAGTCTTCGTTGTCACCGAAGGCGGCGAAACCGAGATGAGGCCGTTCCGAAGGACGTTCACCTTTCTCCGCCGGCGAATAAACATTGCTGATTTCGAACAGACGCCCTTCGTTGTTTCCCTTTTTCAGGTTTTCCACAACAATATTCAGCATGCTCGGTGCGAGCAGCGGACGCATCACGGAAAGTTTTTCAGAGATCGGATTCTGAATCCGGATCACATTCCGCTCCGGCGCGTCCGCGGGAATCTTCAGGGCGTCCAGGTCGCTGTCGGCATAGAAGGACAGCGTATAGCATTCATTGTATCCCTGCGCGCAGAGGATGGACGCTGTGCGGTCGCGGCGCTGCTGCGCGGCATTCTTCCCGCCGCTGGTGACCGTTGCGCTCTTCAGGAAAGTCGGTACGACATGTTCATATCCGTATTCGCGGATCACTTCTTCCGCCAGATCCGGCTCACCGACTTCAATATCCTCGCGGTAGCGCGGCGCTGTCACATCCAGCGTGTCTCCGTCACGGTTCACGTCAAAGTTCAGCCGGCGCAGGATGTTCATTACTTCTTCCGCAGGCACTTCGATGCCAAGGATACCATTGATCCGCTGCAGGCTTGCGGTGAAGCGTTTCCCTTCCTGCGGCGCGCCTGCACTGCAGTCAAAGGCGCTTGCGGTGATCTCACCGCAGTTCAGTTCCTGGATCAGATGCAGTGCCCGGGCCATGCCAAGTTCAGTGATATATTCGCTGATGCCTTTTTCAAACCGTGCGGAAGAGTCGCTGCTCTGTCCCAGAGACCGGGAAGTCCGGCGGACATTGTCGCGTGCAAACTTCGCCGCCTCAAACAGCAGTTGCGTGGTTTTGTCCGTGATTTCGCTGTTCAGCCCGCCCATGATGCCCGCAAGTGCAACTGGACGGTTGCCGTCGCAGATGACAAGGTTATCATGGGTCAGCGTGAATTCCTTTTCATCCAGCGTCTGGATTTTCTCCCCGTCCGCAGCCCGGCGGACAATAATCTTCATCTCCTGGAGCTGTTCCATATCAAACGCGTGCATGGGCTGGCCGATCTCCAGCAGAACATAGTTGGTGATATCCACGACATTGCTGATGGAGCGAAGACCGCACAGTGCCAGATTCCGCCGCATCCACCGGGGACTTTCACCGACGGTGATATTGCGCACGGCATGTCCCAGATAGCGGGGACACAGATCCGGGGCGTCCACGCGAATTTCCAGTCCGGGCACAACAGTTTCCGTCATGGTATAGTCCGTGGCAGGCATTTTCAGTTCCTTGTCCAGCACAGCAGCCACTTCGCGTGCAATGCCCAGAATGCTCTGGCAGTCCGGCCGGTTTGCCGTTACGGATATGTCAAAAATGTAATCATTCAGTCCGACAACTTCCCGGATGTCCGTTCCGGGCACAGTATCCTTCGGCAGATCCAGCAGTCCGTAAACTTCCGCTCCGGGATAAAGATCCTCGTTCAGTCCCAGTTCCTCCCCGGAGCACATCATACCGTTGGACGGAATGCCCTTCAGGGGTTTCGCAGCA
>CAMJTZ010000158.1 GCA_946408865.1 uncultured Clostridia bacterium | reverse complement strand
GGAGCATGAGCTGGGCGGCCTGTATGATGTGGCGCACGGCGCCGGCCTTGCCGCGGTATGGGGAAGCTGGGCAAGATATGTATACAAAAACTGCCTGCCCCGGTTCAAGCGTTTTGCAGTAAATGTCATGGGTGTGGAACCGTCCGGCTCTGATGAAGAAACTGCCCTGAAGGGAATCGAAGCGCTGGAGGATTTCTTCCGGCGGATCCATATGCCCACCAGTCTGCGGGAGCTCGGCGTAAACGCTTCGGAAGAGGATCTTGTCACAATGGCGCACAAGTGCGCTGTCGGTGTCGGCGGAGAAATGGGTTCCGCGCGGGTTCTGAATGAAGCGGATATGCTGGCGATCTATAAAGCCAGTGTCTGAGAAACCGCCAAAAGGGAGGACCGGCCTGCAGGCCGGTCCTCCCTTGATGTATCTGTCAGATGACAACCCGGTTGCGCCCGGATTCCTTTCCCATGTACAGTTTCTCGTCTGCGGAATTCAGCAGATCCTCCAGCGGGGAGGAAAAATCGTTCTCCTCGACACCGATGGTAATTGTGATATGGAATTCGTTTCCTTCATGCTCCAGCTTCATTTTTTCCGCCGCGAAGCACAGGTCGTTCATCAGCATACCGGCTTCATCCAGATTCAGCCCCGGGATGAAGAAGCAGAACTCTTCCCCGCCCCAGCGGCATACGCTGTACCGACCCATGGAATGCTCTGAAAACAGTTCCGTAAGCCTTACCAGTGTATAGTCTCCGGTATTGTGGCCGTACGTATCGTTTACCTTCTTGAAAAAATCAATATCGGCAATCGCAATGCTGAAAGGCTGATCGGGCGATTCTTTGTAATACTTTTCAATCTGCTCAATCATGGAACGGCGGTTCGGCAGTCCGGTCAGCGGGTCTGTGCCGGCTTCCTTGTAAAGCGCCTGGTTTTTCAGGCGCAGCTGCCGTTCTGTATCCTGGATGCTCGTGCTGAAGATAACGCACATCACTGCCAGGATCAGGAAGAAAGACACTGTATTCACTGTCTGGTATACGGTTCCGGCCTCAGCGCTCATCGGATACAGCGCCGGATTTGCCTGGGCCATGCTGAACAGAAGCACACGGATGGCGAGGACGAACAGAAACCAGAGCAGCTTATACAGCGGCCGGTCGTATATGTTGAAAAAAACAAGTACAATCACCAGCGTCAGGAAATGCTGTACGCCGATGCTCCATCCGAAACAGTAGATATTCCACCAGATCCAGGCGATACTGGTCGCCGTGTACAGCAGCAGATTCACGCGGACGCCATGTTTCCGGGACATCCAGTAACTGACGCCTTCGACTGCGAGAAACACCAGCGGAACCCATTCCCAGCGCTGCGTAATCAGCGGATACAGAAAAAAGCATACCGCAAAATAGATCGCCAGCAGGATTTCGCTGGAAATCAGTGCCCGACGGTAATAATGCGGAATATCCTTGCCCGCCTTTGGGACTTTCTGGTGCAGAAAATCAAGAAAAAACTTCATAAACCCGGTTTTGCCTCTTTTGTTTTATCTCACCTTTTGTATTATGCATCATCCGCAGGATTATTGCAACCAAAAAAATGGATCAGGAGTTGTTTCCATTTCTGCTGCCTCATGATAAAATAGGTGACCGGAGCCCGATTTTTTGCTGAAGGAAGCGAAAAACATGCTGCAAAAGAAAAAAACTGTCGCCCGGGAATGGCTGCTGATTACAGCCGGTGTGCTGATCCTGACGGCAGGTGTATATTTTTTCAAGTTCCCGAATCATTTTTCCACCGGCGGCGTAACCGGTATCGCGATCGTCCTCGGGCATTATATTCCGGCTCTGACGCCGGGGCGGTTTGTTACGGTCATCAATATCCTCCTGCTCCTGGTCGGCTTTGCGGTTTTCGGCAAATCCTTCGGGGTCCGTACTGCCTATGCTTCCCTGCTGATGTCCGGCACGCTGGATCTGCTGGAAATCCTGGTTCCCCTCGACGCGCCGCTGACCTCTCAGCCCCTCGTGGAGCTGATGTTTGCCGTCGGCCTTCCGGCAGTCGGCTCCGCGATCCTCTTCAATCTGGACGCCTCCTCCGGCGGGACGGATATTATTGCGATGATTCTGCGAAAGTATACTTCCCTGAACATCGGCGCGGCGCTTCTCTGCAGTGATATCGTCATCACCGTCTCCGCCTGCTTTGCCTTCGGCATGGAAACCGGACTGTTCTCCGTTCTCGGACTGATCATCAAATCCCTGTTTATGGATGTGGTGATGGATAATCTGATGATCAAGAAATGCTTCCAGATCATCACCTCTGTTCCGGAACCGATTGAGGCGTTCATTACCGGAAAACTGCACCGCGGGGCCACCCAGCTGCACGGTGAAGGCGTTTATACCCATGAAGGGAAAACCGTGCTCCTGACCGTCGTTTCCCGGCACGAGGCGGTCCTCCTGCGGAATTTCATCAGAGAGAATGATCCTTCCGCTTTCCTGATCATCACCTCCAGTACAGAAATCATCGGAAACGGATTCCGCGGAGTCAACTGACTCCGCGCTTTTCATTCCGCAGGAATCCCTCGTCCGGTTTCATGCATACGCTTTCGCTGCCAGTTTTTGGCAGAATCAGTTGTCTGTACAGATTCCCGATGATATAATAAATGAAAGAAAAAACGAAAAAACGGAAGGAGTTGTTTTTCATGCGCTTAGGCGGAACTGTCGCCGGCAGCTGGTCTTCCCCGTCGGAATGGGAAACGCTGCTCGTCCAATCCCGTTTCCGGGCGATTACCGCACCTTTCTCCTGCAATAAGCCCCGGAAAGAAATTGAAGAATACTGTGAAATCTGCAGACGTCATGATGTGCTGATCGCAGAAATCGGCGTATGGAAAAACATCTTCGATCCGGACCCGGCAGTAGCAGGCGCCGCGATGGAATACGCCAAAGGCCAGCTTGACCTGGCGGATGAACTGGGCATTGTCTGCTGCGTGAATATCGCCGGAACAGCGGGAACCGCCGGATGGGATGCTGCTGATCCCTCCAACTTCACAGCGGAGACCTATGCACGGATTGTTGACAGTATCCGGGAAATTCTGGATTCGGTTCATCCGAAGACGGCTTTCTACTGCCTGGAGCCCATGCCCTGGATGATTCCCGACAGTCCGGAATCCTATCTGCAGCTGATCCGGGATGTGGACCGGCGGCAGTGCGCGGTACATATGGACTTTGTCAATATGATCAACTGCCCGCGCCGGTATCTCGCTGCGGAGCAGTTCATTGAGGACTGTTTTGCCCGGCTGGGACCGCTGATCAAAAGCACGCATATCAAGGACAGCCGGATGAATCCGGTTGCCCTGACGACGATGATTGAGGAATGTTCCCCCGGCGAGGGCTGCCTGGATTTCCACAAGGTACTGCGCATCCTGGATCAGCACCTTCCTGCGGACGCGCCGGTACTGCTGGAACATATGTCCACGTTCGAAGAATACAGCAGGGCTTATGACTACCTGAAAGCCATCGCCGATCAGGACATGCTTTCGGTATAACGGAGGAAAAAAATGGCTGACATCGGAAATTCAAACCGGATCTCCCGGGAATACCTGGACTCTCTCCTGATTGAAACAAGATATATGGATTCGGCCACGCCGGATATTTCCTTTGAACTGTACGGAATCAAGGCCGCCTCCCCGATCATGACGGCTGCGCTTTCCCATCTCGATCACTTTATGTTTCCCGGCGCCGCTGACGCGCTCGCGAAGGGTGCGAAGGACGCCGGAGCGATCCTCTGGTACGGTATGGCGGAAGAGCAGGAAATTGAAAAGCTGGCCGCCTTCGGCGCACCGATGATTGAGATCATTAAGCCGTACGCCGACCGGGATCTGATTTACCGGAAGATGGAACACGCCCGGAAACTTGGCCTTCCGGCAGTAGGCATCGATATTGATCATCCGTTTGCGGGCGACGGCTCACCGGATCATGTTGACGGAGTGGAAATGGCGCCGCTGCGAACCGCGGAACTCGAAGAAATCACCCGGAGCATCTCGCTGCCGGTGATCATCAAGGGCGTACTGAGCTGCCGGGATGCTGAGCGCTGCCTTGGCGCCGGCGCGCAGGGACTCGTTATCTCCCATCACAACAACCGGATCGAATATGCGCTTCCCCCGCTGGCGCTTCTTCCGGAGATCGCAGCGATGGCCGGAAAGAACGTACCGGTCTTTGTCGACTGCGAAATCCGTACAGGCATGGACGCTTTCAAAGCCCTGTCCCTGGGTGCCGCAGGCGTTTGTATCGGTCGTCCGCTGATGACCGCCATGAAGGAAGACCTGGAAAACGGTGTGAAGAATTACCTGCTGAAGGCAAACGACGAACTGAAAAAAGCCATGGCGTACACCGGATGCACCTCCCTGAAGAAGATGGATCCGACGGTCATCCATCGGCTTTAATTGCATCTCCTGTTTATTTACCTGCAGATTTCTGCCAGCGTCTGGTCTCCTTCCCGGAGAACAGACGCTTTTGTTTCGCCCTCCCGGATTCTCCGGCCTTCTTCCCTGTCCAGCACCGTCCAGCGATGCTGCTTTTGCTCATAGGGCAGCGCTTCCGGCGCGTAAATCCGGTCCTCGTCCGCCCGGATATCCGCTTCCGCCCGGTCCGCCGGCATATCCCACCACTCTTCCGGAGCACAGGTCAGCCCCAGGTCCCGGATCTGCCGGCAGGTCTCCCTGACGCTTTCCCGGAAGTCTTCCCAGGACAGGGGTCCCGGATGGGCTTTCAGCCCTGCCGCCGCCAGC
>CAMJTZ010000157.1 GCA_946408865.1 uncultured Clostridia bacterium | reverse complement strand
ACATCTTTCGATGCTTTTCACTCTTTGGAATCTTCGCTGATCTTTCCTGTTGCGCGTTTCTTTCTTCTGTATCGTTTTCAAGGTTCGCTGCGCTCTCTCTACGATCTCTCGCAGGCGAGCTTGACTAATATACCAAACCGTTCCCCCTTTGTCAAGCTTTTTTTGCCTGATTTTTTCAGGAAAAAAAGGCCGATCGTTCGTGTTTTTCCGGGCCTCCGGGGCATTCCCCATATGTGGGGTCTTCCTCCGGGGAGACCGCTCTACATTTTGTGGACTTTTCCATTTCCCTTTGATAGAATAAATTGAAAAAAAGTTGCGGAAAGGCGGCGTTCCGGTGAAAAAAAATGAAATTTTCCGGATGAAAGCGGAAAATCTCGGCGCGGAAATGGAAGGAATCTGCCGTCCGGACGGGATGCCGGTTTTTGTGCCGGGGCTGCTTCCCGGGGAAGAGACGGACGTCCGCATCGTCAAGGCGGAAAAACGGTACGCCTTCGGCCGGATGGAAACGCCGCCCGCCGTCCCCTCCGCGGACCGCCGCGATCCCGGGTGCCCGGTGTATCCGCGCTGCGGCGGATGCAGCTGCCGCCATATGCGGTATGAAACCACGCTGGAGGCCAAGCGCCTGCAGGTCCGCGACTGCTTTGAGCGGATCGGCGGCATAAAGATCGACGTGCCGCCGGTGCTGGGTATGGAGCATCCCGCGGGCTACCGGAACAAAACCTCCCTGCCCTGCGGCGGAACCGCCGGCGACCCGGTGCTCGGCTTCTACGCCCCGCGCTCCCACGCCGTCATTCCCGCGGCCTCCTGCCCCAACGCCATGGAGCCGGCAAACGCGATTGCCGAAGCGTTCCTTGGCTGGATGCGGAAATACCGCATCGAACCCTACCGGGAGGAAGCCCACGCCGGGCTGATCCGCCACCTGGTGATCCGGGTGAACCGGGAAGGGGAAAGCATGGTCACGGTCGTCTGCAACGGCAGCCGCCTTCCCCATGCGGAGGAGCTGGCCGAAGCGCTGAAGCCCCTGGGCGCCGTCAGCCTGTTCATGAATGAAAACACGGACCGGACCAATGTGATCCTGTCCGATCGTTTCCATCTTATATATGGAAGGGAAACGCTCCCGGATGTCCTCTGCGGTCTCCGGTTTGAGCTGTCTCCCGCTTCCTTTTTCCAGGTCAATCCCGTCCAGACCGAAAAGCTCTACGCCGCGGCCCTGGACTTCGCGGACCTGAAGCAGGACGAAACCGTCTGCGACGTCTACTGCGGCGCCGGCACGATCACCCTGGCCGCCGCTTCCCGCTGCGCCTCCGCCGTGGGGATCGAGATCGTTCCCGCCGCCGTGGAGAACGCGCGGCAGAACGCCCTGCGTAACGGGATTGCCAATGCGGTCTTCCACGCCGGGGCGGCGGAAGAGGTGCTCCCCCGCATGGTGAAGGAAGGCCTGCGGTGCGACGCGGTGCTCGTGGATCCGCCCCGGAAGGGACTGGAGCCCGCCGTCATCCGCGCCATCGCCGAAGCGAACCCTTCCCGGGTGGTCTACGTTTCCTGCAACGTCGCGACCCAGGCCCGGGACGCCGCGCTTTTCCGCGAAGCCGGCTACGCAGCGGAAAAGGTCCAGCCCGTGGATATGTTCTGCTGGACCTCCGGAATTGAGAACGTCTGTTTATTGTCCCGGCGCTGAGGCGCAAAAACGGCTTTTCAGCGCAGGCCGCTGAGGAACTCCGTCAGCGCCTCCCGGTCATAGAAACTTTCGGGGGAAGCAAGGTAAACATCCGGTTCAATGCCCCGGTCGGTATCATACGAAACGCCGTTCTGGAAGCGCGATATCCGGTAATGCCCGGAGATCTGGAAAACCGTTCCCCAGGCTGTGGAAAGCGGCTGCACCACGCAGCTGCCGCCGCCGGAGGTTTTGCCCACCAGGGTGGCGTCCGGCAGATCTTTGAGCATCGCGGGCAGGATGTTGCCGCAGGAGAAGCTCGCCGGCGTAATCAGGCAGAAAATGTTCCGGTCGCCGATCGTATCCTTTTTGTCGTACCGGCCGTCCAGGTTTACGTCCGCCCGGTAGAATACGTTGCTGACGGCGCCGGAGGCCATGTCGGTGATGCACAGGGAAGCGTCCCCGAGCAGCCAGCACAGGGCAAACACCGCCGCGTCCACGCTTCCGCCGCCGTTGCAAGTCAGGTCGATGACGACGTTTTCAATCGGGCTTTTTTTTCGCGTGATCTCCCGGTGGGCCCGGATGATCAGATCGATGGTGTCCTCCTCCTCTTCCGGAACGTTCTCCCGCTCGTAGTAATCGCCCCAGCCGGAAGAGGTGAAACTGTCAAAGGTAATGTAGGCCGTGTTGCCGACTTCCGTATATGCGTCCGGACGCTCTCCCAGGTACTTGCTGCGGGCGGCGGTGTAGACCTCCAGGTTCGCATCGTACCGGACGGCGGACGGCCCGAGCACGATATCGTCCTCCGAATTGCCGGTCATCCAGGAATAATCGTAAAAAGAGGAATGCTGATCGTCCAGATAATAATTCAGGAGTTTCGCCAGCGCGTTGTCCGCCTCCGCCGGATTCAGGTCCCGGAGGCCGACGTCCAGCCCGGTCTGCCACAGGAACTGGTCAAAGCGCCGGATATCGTGGATCTCCTTCAGCCCGTACAGGCAGTCGAGCACGAGGCACAGCTCATGATAGCCGTACTCCGCCAGCTCTTCGCTCCGCGTGCGAGGCTTCGCGCTGTAATACAGTTCGCCCAGCGGCGTCCGCCCGTCCTCTCCGCCGAACAGACCGCCGTTGGCCAGGAACATCGCCTGTCCGTTGTAAAAAAGATTCAGGGATACGACCGGGGCGATCAGCAGATCGCTGATCAGCTGGAGCGGAACATAACCGTACCCGTCCGCTTCCGGCAGGTCGATGCTGTAATCGTCCAGCAACAGGAAAAGGTGGCTTCCCGTCCGGTCAAAGGATTGATCCGGGAAGGCCATGAACAGGAGCGGCTCATCCTCCACGCGGATTCCGCCGGTATACAGCATCTCCACCAGGCTTGAAGGCGACGAGTCATGCAGGAACCGGTCGTAATCATTGAAGACGATTTCATTGTGCGCGAAATCGATTTCCATATAGGCGCCGTTCTCCCGCCTCAGCGTCAGGGTGTGCAGATCCGGCTCCGCCTCGGCGGTCAGCGCGTATCCGCTGTCCGCCAGCGAGGTCTGGTAGATCAGGGTCAGCAGCGCGGAAAGATCGTCCGACCGGACATAGGGAAGATCCTCCACGCCGTTGAGCAGGCACAGCGGACTCGCGACGGCGCTTTCAGCGTCTCCCATGTAAAAAACCACTTCCGTCCGTTCCGCGGCGACGGGTTTGCTGTTCTCCGCCTCCTCCGCGAAAACAGTACATCCGGTGAAAAGCATCACCAGCGCCAGACACCCGGCTATCCATTTTTTCATGTTTTTTTCTCCGTTTCTCATTATGCATTTGGGATAAAAGATATACTCAGTATACCGGATTCAGGCAAAAAAGCAAGAGCCGTATATTCAGGCTGGCCATCTATTGACGAAACGTGATATAATTCTGTTTTGGAACGAATGCGCCGGACGCATTCCCAGAATATTTACAATAAAGGAGAAGCAAGATGAATCTTTCACCACTTCAGAAGGCAAGATATGAGTACTCCCCCAAGCTTCCCGGAATGCTTCGCGGCGGAATTTCCGAAATCTCCGTCCAGGTCGGCGCTCCCACGGAGAGCGTCGCCGATCAGGAAAAGATCAAAGCCCTGTTCCCCAACACCTACGGCAAGAACGAAATCACCTTCACCAAGGGCAGCAACACCTCCGCCGCCAAAAAGCAGGTGGTGGGCGTGATCCTTTCCGGCGGCCAGGCCCCCGGCGGACACAACGTGATCTGCGGTCTGTATGACGCCATCAAGGCGACGGACAAAAACAACGTGCTCCTCGGCTTCAAGGGCGGTCCCTCCGGCCTGATCGAGGACAGCTATATCGAGTTCACTGACGAATATATCAACCAGTACCGCAACACCGGCGGTTTTGACATCATCGGTTCCGGCCGCACCAAGCTGGAGACCGAGGAGCAGTTCAAAGTCGTGACCGAGGTCGCGAAGAAGCACGGCCTCACCGCCATCGTCATCATCGGCGGCGACGATTCCAACACCAACGCCGCGGTGCTGGCCGAATACATGGCCGCCCACAACACCGGCGTGCAGGTCATCGGCTGCCCCAAGACCATCGACGGCGACCTGAAGAACGAGGACATCGAAGCTTCCTTCGGTTTTGACACCGCGACCAAAACCTATTCCGAGCTGATCGGCAATATCGAGCGCGACGCCAACTCCGCCAAGAAGTACTGGCACTTCATCAAGGTCATGGGCCGCTCCGCTTCCCACGTCGCCCTCGAGTGCGCGCTGGAAACCCAGCCGAACATCTGCCTCATCGGCGAGGAAGTCGCCGCGAAGAAGATGTCCCTCGCCTCCATCGCCAGCTACATCGCCGACGCGGTGGAAAAGCGCGGCAACAACGGCGAGAACTTCGGCGTGGCCATCATCCCCGAAGGCATCGTCGAATTCGTTCCCGAGTTTTCGAAGCTGATCGCGGAGATCAACGAACTGCTGGCCGGCAAAAAGACCGAGGAGTTCAACGCCCTGCCCGACTGGGCCGCCAAGTACGACTTCATTAAGAAGGGCCTCTCCGCCGAATCCTTCAAGGTGTTCGACATCCTGCCCCAGTTCGTGCAGCAGCAGCTCTTCCTCGAGCGCGATCCCCACGGCAACGTGCAGGTTTCCCTGATCGAGTC
>CAMJTZ010000156.1 GCA_946408865.1 uncultured Clostridia bacterium | reverse complement strand
ACCGGCTGGAGATGCACATGGGTGACGCCCAGATGCTTCAGGTAATCCACTCCGGCAGGCAGCCCGGAAGCGTTGGTCAGGCCGGTTTCCGTAAAAGCCAGATACTTGCCGGGATACGCGGAGGAAGACAGCCGGTTCGAGAAATCCCGGACATGAACTTCCCAGATGACGGCCTCTTCATAACTGGTGAGGCCGGAATTCCAGGCGCTTTCCCGGAAACCTTCCGGATCCGTCCGCGAAAGATCGGTCACCATACCGCGGTCGCCGTTGACGCCCGCGGAACGGGCGTAGGGATCCACGGCTTCCTGCGTGCCGGCGGCGGTCGTTACGGAATAGGTGTAATAGGTGCCGTGGCCGCAGGAGGCTTCCGCCGTCCAGACGCCTTTTTCCCCCTGCGTCATGGGCAGGGTTTCATAGGCTTCGCCGCCCGCGCCCTGCTTAAACAGGTTCAGCACGACCGCGGAGGCGGTCGGCGCCCAGACCTTGAAGACGGTGGAATCTCCGTGAATGACCGCACCCAGATCGTCTCCGTCATAGGTGTAGTTTTCCACAAATTCAGCGCTGTCGAAAAGGTCGGTGGGAACGGCCGCTGTCTCGCCGTAACCCTCGATGGCGACCGTGTAGGTTTTTGCCAGATCGAGCGGCTCCGTCAGCGTGATGACGCCGTTGTTGACTTTATTGCCCAGGCTGGAGAGCTTTTCAATCCCCAGGTTTTTTCCGTCCAGGCGGACGTGCACCGCATCCAGGCTTTCCAGACGGACTGCGGGGCTGATGAAGTAACGGATTTCAGAGGGTGAGACGATACCGGCCAGTTTAAAGAACCGGATCGGATCCAGCGTTTTTCCGCCGTCGGAACTGGTGTACTGCATGCCGTCTCCGGGCTGGAGATAAATCTCCGTCACTTCGCCGGTCAGAATGGCGAAACGGTCATCCTCAAAGTCCTTGGTGGCGCTGCCCCAGGAGGAACCGCCGGGTTCCGAACAGTCGCGGCGGACGATGAAGCCGACTTCCGTTACGTCCGCAGGGACCTCGATCGTACAGCGCACGCCGTATTCACAGGATTCGAACAGATAGCCCCTGCCGTTTTTCCCGGGACACCAGGACCAGATATCGCAGGTATCGTAATTTGCGCCGGGATCTGTCCAGTACAGGACAAGCCGGCGCGTGCCTTCCGCCGCGCTGAGGGAAAAGGCGGAAAGCGCGAGCGCAAGGGCCAGGCAGATGGACAGGCTTTTTTTCACAGCGGCTTTCATGGCAGACTCCTTTCTCATTTCAGCGAAGCGTAGTATGCTTCGAGTTTCGGTTTCGCGGCGAGATAAACGGGCTCCAGCGCGGGATCGAACTGGGAACCCATTCCTTCGCGGATGATTTCATCCGCTTTCTCAAAGGACATTTTGTCCTTGTAGACCCGTTTGCTGACCAGCGCGTCGTAGACATCCGCGACAGCCATGATCCGGGCTTCCAGCGGAATGGCGCTTCCTTTGAGACCGGTGGGATAGCCGGAGCCGTCCCATCGTTCGTGGTGGAAGTGGGCGACGTTTTCCGCCAGGAGATGGAACGCATCGTCGTCCGTGTCCCTGAGAATTTCATGAACAATCCGGGCGCCTTCCGCGGCGTGCGTTTTCATGACGGCAAACTCTTCCGGAGTGAAACGGCCGGGCTTGCGGAGAATCGCATCGTCCACGGCAATTTTGCCAAGGTCGTGCATCGGGGCCGCCTTGATCAGATTTTTGCAGAATTTCTCATCCAGGTCAAAGGCCCCGGTTTCCCGGATGGCATCGATCAGCAAGCGGACACCCTCGCTGGTCCGGCGGATATGGCCGCCGGTGGAATTGTCCCGGCTTTCCACCATTGTGGCCATACTCAGAATGAGATTGTCATGCATGGCGACGATATGGGCGGTTTTTTCGGAAACCTGCTGCTCCAGTTTTTCGTTGAAGTCTGTCAGCAGGTTGATATGTTCGCGGTCCAGCGTGTCATCCACTCCGATGATCTCGTATCCTTTCCGCCCGAAACGGCTGGAAAGACGGCTGACGGAGAAAAGATAGATTTTGTGGTCTTTATTGAAAAAATGGCGGTTGAGTTCCTCGTCTTCCGGGTGCTCCCGGTAGGTTTCCAGCCAGGGAAGGAGCAGATCCTGCATGGCCCTGCTGCGCTGGATGCCAAGGTCTACCGTGAGGTTGTTCAGTTCCGGAAAAACTTCTTTTGCAGTGCTGTTGCTCCCAAGATAATTGAAGCGCCGGTCAAAGGTGATGAAACAGGGTTTTCCTGTCCGTATCATTACGTCGGCGGCGGTATCGGAAACATTGTAAAGACTGATGCGCAGGGCGATGAACAGATAACAGATCTGTGCGAAAACATATCCGGCGGGAGTCAGCTCGATTTCCGGGAAGATCATCCGGCCGATGAAAAAGCAGAAGAAACAGACAACATCCGGAATGAACAGCAGCAGAAGGATTTTCCGGCTGACCTGGTTTTTCCGGATCAGGCTGTAAAGGATTGCGCAGAAACTCAGGACAAAGAAAGCGATGACCATCCCGTAAAAAACACTGTGCATGATCCCGTATTCCTTCACCAGGGCAAGATGGCCGCCCGTCTCTTCCAGATGCGCTTCCTTATAGAACAGCGGCCCGCGGCCGATGGTCTGTACGAAAAGAAAAACCGCAACGGTGATTCCCATGAAAAACAAACGGATCCAGCGGGGAAGACGAATTCCGCACAGGCTGAAAACAGCAAACAGAATGATCAGCTGCAGGAAGCAGCCGCCGATGTATGCGAAGCGTGTTGCCGCCAGCGTCGTTTCCAGCGTCTTTGCCTGCGCCTGCAGCAGAAAACCAAGGTTTGCTACAGGAACAAGCGTGAAAACCAGGGTAATATGCACGTCGTATTGCTTTTTCCAGATCACCATATATACCGTTGTCAGCGCAAGGGAAAGAACAAAGACAGCGAAATAGTAGGCCTGCATGTATACACCGTCCTGTGAACTGAAAATGGCATCAGAAGAATTATACATCTGAAACATTTTTCCTGCAATTTTTTTCCGCGCAGAGAAACGATCCCGGCAGGGAGGAAACTTTTTTGAACGGCTGCTTGACGAAGCAATAAATAAATCATAAAATTGTCATGATTTTGTAACATTAATTCCGGACAGGCTGCGGAGGTTTATGTATGCTGAAACGTCTGATTTCCATCGCGCTGGCCATCGCACTGACGATAGCCTGTGTTTCCGATGCGCTGGCTGTTACCCTGCGCAAAGGAGCCAGAGGCAGCGAAGTGACCCGGCTGCAGCAGGCGCTGCAGTCGCTGGGATACTATACGATGAAGGTGGACGGAATCTACGGAAACGGGACGATAAAGGCGGTCAGGGCATTTCAGAAAAGCGCCGGACTGAAAACAGACGGCATTGCGGGACCGCAGACCCAGGGAAAACTGTATGCGGACTCCGGTTCCGCTGCGCAGGAAACCGTTCCGGCCGCAGCATCTGTACCTGCCGTTCAGGCGTCCCCGGACAAGCTGAAGGCCGGTGACAGCGGAGAGGCGGTTGCGCAGCTGCAGGCAAAGCTGTGGTACCTCGGTTATTATACCGCCGCCCGCTCCGGTATTTTTGACGCGGCTACCCGCAGCGCTGTGCAGGATTTTCAGAAGGCGAAGAGATTGTCCCGGGACGGCGTGGCCGGGAAGAAAACCCTTGCGGCGCTCGAGTCCGCGTGGAATGCGGCAAGGAATACTGCGGGGAGCACGCCGGATGAAGCGGTAGCGCTGCTGAACCGGATCGGCGTGGAAAGCGGCGCTGTCAACGGTACGCTGGTGCTGACGAAAAACGGAAAGACATTCCTGACCTGGTCGTTTGGCGGGGCGGATGAGAACACCTGCTTCCGCATCGCTTCCATCACGAAGTGGGTGACAGCAATCGGCCTGATGACGCTGTACGACCAGGGTAAACTGGACCTGGACCTGGATATTGGTGAATACCTGCCTTTCAAGGTACGCAATCCTGCTTTCCCGGGTACTGCAGTGACTGCGCGGATGCTGCTGAGCCATACGTCCTCTCTGTCCGCAAAGGCGAACAACTATCACCCGAACTGGGAAATTATCAGTAAAAACTACGATCCGCTCTTTGATGAAAGCATCCGGCCCGGAACGAAGTACGCTTATGCGGACTATAACGGAGCACTGTTCGGATGCCTGATTGAAGCAATCTCGGGCGAGAGCGTGCAGAATTACCTGAACCGGACAGTCTTCCAGCCGCTGGGACTGACTGCGGCCTATTCGCCGGCGTTCCTGCCTTCCGGGACGGCAACGAAGGATATGCTCTACACAAACGGCAGGACCGGGATTTCCGTGGCGGGAGACCGCCGGCATACCTACAACAATACCGCGGATCCGCGGGGGAACAACGGTTATACGGTCGGACGGCTCTATATCAGCACAGCTTCTCTGACGAAGCTTGCACAGATGATGCTGGGCGGCGGAGAACTGGACGGAGTACGGATCCTGAACGCTGAAACGGTTGCTCTGATGGAAGCGGACCAGCCGGGCCTGGCAAAGAGCCCGTACGGCCTGAGCAATGTGCGCCACACGCAGTTCCCCCGCGGAACATGGTACGGGCATCAGGGCCGTTACATCGGCCTGACTTCCAATGTGTATTACCAGAAGGAAACGGGAATCACCCTGGCGCTGGTGATGAACGGATACGACTACAGGCTGGAGGACAACATTGTGCTGCCGGCTGTTACACTGATGAAGAATATGGAGACACTGGATACGCTGTGCAACGGTACGGAACCGTAAAAATTCCATTTTCTGAAAAAATA
>CAMJTZ010000155.1 GCA_946408865.1 uncultured Clostridia bacterium | reverse complement strand
TTCAGGCCATGTTGGGCGTCGGACATCTGCTTTCGTCACGGGAGAACGTCACCCGATCTATCGCCCGGGAAACGGAAGCGCTGCAGGCAGATTCCGCGGAGCCGCTGTTCGAAATCCTCAGCCCCGCCTGGTGCAGGCTGAATCTGCGTCCGGCGAAGGCGGCGAAGCTTACACCCGGGATCATTGCCGGACTGATGCTGACCTCTGACAGCGGCCGGCTTTTTACCCGGCAGGATGTGGCTGACTGCTGCAGGCGGATCGCTATATCCGGAGATTCTCCTCTGACGGATGACGCGGTATCGGATAGGGTCCCGGATGAGCAATGGCTGCCGTCTCATTCCGCCGCTTACCGGGAGCGTTATCACCCGGCCTACCGGGTCATTTCCGCGGACTGGATTCCCTTCATGAAGGCAGTCCGGAGCATTGCTGAAAAAGAAGCCGGTTCCGGACGGGTGCTGATTACGCTGGATGGTCCCTGTGCTTCCGGCAAGACGACGCTCTCTCAGAAGCTGGCCCGGGTGTTCCGGGGAGAAGTGGTGCATACGGATGATTTTGTGATCCCGCACGCGCTGAAAACCCCTGAACGCCTCGCCGTTCCCGGCGGAAACTGCGATGCGGAACGGCTGGCAAAGGAGATTGTGATCCCATTTAAAAACAGCTTCCCTGTCAGATACCGCAAATATGACTGCAGGAAAGACGTTTTGCTGCCGGAAGAGCAGCTTCCGGATTCGCGGATTCTGATTCTGGAAGGCAGCTATTGCAACCTTCCCGGCATCCGGGATCACGCTGATGTGCGCCTCTTCCTGGATACCCCCTGGGAAATCCGGGAAGCCCGGCTTCTTGCAAGAGAATCCGCTGCATCCATGCGGCAATTCCGGGACCGGTGGATCCCGCTGGAGAATGCATATTTTGAAGCGTACCGTTTACCGGATGAAGGTGTTATCCTGATCAATGACAGGAGTGAAAACCATGATTGAAACTGAACGCCTGCTCCTGCGTGAATATACGCAGGACGATTTTGCTGCCCTTTATGATTTCCTATGCTTTTGCCATTACCCGGGACGAATGGGAAAAGCTGAAATGAACAGGAATGTCATTTACAGCAGCGCTGATCCCTGTTATTATTCGTTTGGATGATGCCGTGCTTTAAAACAGATTCAGGAACAAAAAAGGTGGTGCGTATCATGAAAAAAACACTGAGCGGTATTCTGTCTCTCTCGCTGCTTCTGCTGGGCTGCGGTCCGGCCCTGGCTGAAGGAACCGGTGCCGGCATGCTTCTGTATCAGGGGCACGGCAGTCTTCGGATCATTACGGGTGAAGGAAAAGTGATCTATATTGATCCGTATGCCGGAGAGGGCTACGATCTTCCTGCCGACCTGATCCTGATCACCCATGCGCATCAGGACCACACGGCTGTCCGGCTGATCAAAAACCGGAATGAAGGCTGTCAGACCATCACCTGGAAAGAGGGCCTGGTGAATGGCGAATACAAAACTTTCGACCTGGGATATGCCGTTGTCGAAGCGGTACAGGCCGGAAACAACAAGAATCATAATATCAAAGAGTGTGTCGGATGGCTCATTACGTTCCCGGACGGCATCACGGTATACGCAACCGGTGACACTTCCGCCACAGACCAGATGAAGGAGCTGGCGGACCGGAACATCGATTATGCTTTCTTTGTCTGTGACGGGATCTATAACATGGACATGGCTGAAGCAATGGCCTGCGCGAAGCTGGTAAATGCAAAACACAGCATACCGTATCACATGGCGCCGGGAAAGCTGTTTGATGAGAGCAAAGCCGAACAGTTTGACGTTCCGGGCTGCCTGATTGTCCCGGCCGGGGAAGAAATAGTCCTCGAATAACTTCAGCTGATTGAACGCAGCGCCGCCTTCCGGCGGCGCTGTGTTTTTATGCTTTATCTGATCGTTTCCACCTTGATTGTGTTTGTATTTCCCGGCGCGCCGTTAATCTGTCCGCCGGTCAGCACAGCATTGTCCCCCGGCTGAAGGGCAAACAGATCCTTGGCGATCTTCAGGTCCTGCCAGAACATTACATCGATGGAAGAGTATGCTTCTGTCAGTACCGGCGTAACTCCCCAGGACATGTTCAGTTTCCGCCATGCTTTCGGGTTGGTGGTGGTTCCGATAATGTTCACCGGGCAGCGGAAGCGGCTGACCATTCTGGCGGTCCGTCCGGAGATGGAATTGACTACAATTACTTTTGCGCCGACATCCACCGCCATGGAGCAGGTTGCGTGGGAAATCGCGTCCAGGTTATTGCGGATCCGGAATTCCATCGTGCGGAAGCGCTCAGCGTAATCGATTCCGTTCTCTGTAAACTCAGCGGTCTGCGCCATCGTCGCAACAGCCTGTACGGGATATTTCCCCGCGGCAGTTTCTCCGCTGAGCATAATCGCGGACGATCCGTCATAAACAGCGTTCGCTACGTCTGATATTTCTGCGCGGGTTGGCCGCGGATTGTGGATCATGCTCTCCAGCATTTCCGTCGCGGTAATGACCCGTTTCCCCAGCATGCGGCATTTGCTGATCAGGTATTTCTGCAGTGCTGGCACTTCCATGAACGGAATCTCCACCCCCAGATCGCCGCGTGCAACCATGATCCCGTCCGCCACCTCGCAGATTTCCTCAATATGATCCACGCCGCTGCGGTTCTCAATCTTGGCGATCAGATCCACGTCCCTGCCGCCGTTCCGGTCCAGCAGGTCCCGGATCGCCTGAATGTCTTCGCGGGTGCTTACAAAGGATGCGGCGACAAAGTCAATATCGTTTTCCAGACCGAAAAGAATATCGTTCCGGTCCTGTTCGGAAAGAAAATCCTGTTTAAATACTTTTCCCGGGAAATTCATGCTCTTCCGGTCGCTCAGCGCGCCTCCGGCTTCAACCCGGCAAAGGATATCATTCCCGGCAACACGCTGTACGGTCAGGATAACCAGGCCGTTGTTGATCAGAACGGTATCCCCTTCTGACAGTTCTTCCGTCAGTTTCCGGTAGGATACGGAAACGCGGTTTTCATCCCCGGTGACGTTGTCCGTGGTCAGCGTGAAATCCGCTCCGTCCTGCAGCATGACCGGACCGTTCCCGAATGTACCGATCCGGTATTCAGGTCCCTTCGTATCCAGCATGATGGCGATGGGCAGATTCAGCTTCTCCCGGACCTGTTTGATCAGGTTGATCCTCCGCAGATGATCTGCATGGACACCGTGCGAGAAATTCAGCCGGGCGACATTCATTCCGGCCTTGCAGAGTTCCGTCAATGTTTCCTCATTGTCACAGGCAGGCCCGATTGTACAGATGATTTTGGTTTTCCGCATTTGCATTTTCCTCCCTGTTCATTTTTCCGCATCGTTGGCTGGATCCTTATTAATGTTATCACACAAAAACGGCATCAACAAGGGTGGAATAGTCTTCTGACATTAACCTCTTCCCTCCTGACAAAAAATGGTGTACAATCAGTTATCATGGAAAAAAGCCGTATGCCCTGCGGCACAGAGAGGACTTGGTTTAATGATTTCCCTGCTGATTTCACTTGCGGTTCTGATTGTCGGCTACCTGGTCTATGGCCGTCTGACGGAGCGTGTCTTCGGGCCGGATGACCGGAAGACGCCCGCAATCACCGTTAACGACGGAGTGGACTGCGTACCGATGAAACCCTGGCGGGCCTTCCTGGTCCAGTTGCTGAATATTGCCGGTACCGGTCCGATCTTCGGACCGCTGATGGGTGCGGTTTTCGGCCCGGTGGTGTTCCTGTGGATCGTCCTGGGATCGATCCTCGGCGGTGCCGTACATGATTTTATGTCCGGTATGATCTCCTGCCGTCACGGCGGAAACTCCATCGCTGAGCTGTCCGGTCTCTACCTCGGCAAAGCAGCCAAATGGATCATGCGGATCTTCTCCGTAATCCTGCTGGTGTTGTGCGGGGTTGTGTTTGTAACAAGCCCGGCAGGCCTGCTCGATAAGCTGACGCCGGACTGGATGAACGGCACCTTCTGGGCGATTGTGATCCTGGTGTATTACCTGCTTGCAACCCTGCTGCCGATTGACAAGGTCATCGGAAAGCTTTATCCGATCTTCGGAGTACTGCTGGTGGGCATGGCAGTCGCTGTCATGGGCGGGATCCTTTTCTCCGGCGGCAAATTCACGATTCCCGAAATTTCACTGGCCAACCTGCATCCGGAAGGCACGCCGATATGGCCCTATATGTTCATCACCGTCGCCTGCGGCGCAATCTCCGGTTTTCATGCAACTCAGTCACCGATGATCGCCAAGTGCATCACAAGCGAGAAGCAGGGACGAAAAATCTTCTATGGCGCCATGATCGGTGAATCAGTGATTGCCCTGGTGTGGGCCGCCGCCGGCGTTGCCTTCTACGGCGCCACCCAGATACTGAACGACGCGCTGAAAGCCGGAGCGTCCAATGTGGTTTATGATATCTCCACCGGCGTACTCGGCACAGCCGGCGGTATCCTTGCCATCGTAGGCGTTATCGTCTGTCCGATCACCTCCGGTGATACCGCTTTCCGAAGCGCGCGGCTGATTCTGGCAGAAACCTTCCATCTTGAGCAGAAATCCATCCGGAACCGGCTGCTGATCACAATCCCCCTGCTGGTCATCGGCGGGCTGCTGACCTGGTTTGCCATTACGAATAACAACGGATTCCAGATCGTCTGGCGCTATTTCTCCTGGTCGAACCAGACGCTTGCCATGATTTCCCTGTGGGTGGCAACAGCCTATCTGGTGCGGAACGGGAAATCCAGATTCGCCCCGCTGATTACGGCGCTGCCGGCCACCTTTATGTCAGCGGTCAGCCTGACC
>CAMJTZ010000154.1 GCA_946408865.1 uncultured Clostridia bacterium | reverse complement strand
CGGTCCCGCGGTTGGTTACAAACAT
Source organism: uncultured Clostridia bacterium (assembly GCA_946408865.1). The sequence goes on along the minus strand of CAMJTZ010000154.1, from coordinate 4,841 downwards.
CTGCAGCAGATCAAATTCCTTGGCGGTCAGTTTAATGTCCTTTCCGCCCAGCGTCACGCTGCGTTTCACCAGGTTGATCTCCATGTCGTGCACCCGGATCACGCGGTGCTCCTGCTGCTGCATATTGCCGGATACCCGGCGGAGAATGGTCTTGATTCTGGCCTTGACTTCCAGAATGTTAAAGGGTTTTGTCATATAATCGTCTGCACCGTATTCCAGTCCGAGGATCTTGTCCATGTCCTCGCCTTTGGCGGTCAGCATGATGATCGGTATGTCGCTCCGTTCACGGATGCGCTGGCACACGGAAATCCCGTCCAGCTTCGGCAGCATCACATCCAGCAGAATCAGGTCAAAACTGCCGGATTCAAACATGGAGAGCGCTTCTTCCCCGTCCATGGCGCTTTCCGTCTCGTATCCTTCCTGTTCCAGCGTATACTTCAGACCCTTGAGGATCAGAGGCTCATCGTCAACAAGGAGAATGCGCTTTCCCACCGATAACACCCTTTCGTAACCATTATCGGTAAGATTTTATCTTATTTATACGAATAATGCAAGAGTTTATTACAATTCTCTGACAAAGTTGTTTATATCTTTTACATTTTCCCGGTTTTTCCGCCAGATCCGGACCGCATGGCACAAAGTCCGACGGCAATGAGGCCTGCGGAAATCAGGACAAAAGCGCCGTTGGAGATCGCCCAGACATTCTCCGCCAGCCATTCCCAGCCTTCGTTGAAGATGAATTCAATCTTGTTGTCCCGCAGGAACTGGAAAAACGCGCTGCAGCCGAGCAGTGCAAGCATTGCCGGTACCGGCCACCATTTTTTGTTCTTTACGCATCCGCGAATCACAAGAATCAGGAACAGCACCGCGCACAGCACCTGTTCCAGGCTCACAAAACTGAAGTAGAACGACCGTACATAGGGATACTGCAGCAGCATTTCCCATCCGATCTGTGCACCCAGAAGGCATATCGCCGTCTTTTCGAAGACCAGGCCAGGCCGGTTTTCCTTCCCCTGCTGTCTGAGAGCGAACACCATGCAGCACAGCGCTGTCAGCGCTTCCAGTACATATACGCTCAGGTACGCGTCTCCCCAGCTGTTCTGCATCGTCAGCGGGAAAAAGTTCAGCCACGGATTCTCCAGTACGCCGGATGTTCCGATCGTGTCCATTCCGCCCTCGGCAATCCGGGCCAGGAACAGGAAGAGGCATCCGGGCGCCGCAAACAGGTCCAGCGCTTTTGCTGTGCGAATCCCGCTGATCTTCGCCGCGATCATCACCCCGCACAGAAATCCCAGGCATCCGCCGATGAAGGAGAGATGCTCCGGACGCACCGACAGCACTTCGTCAAAATATCCGTCAAACAGGTTGGCGAACAGATCATGCAGCAGATATCCGATCTTCGCGCAGGGCAGCACCAGAACGGATCCGAAGAGCGCAGCCCAGAACGCAGCGATCCCCGGCAGGTTTTCCTTTCTCAGCCGGCAATAGTAGAATCCGGTACCGGCTGCCAGGCCGGCAATCATCATTCCAACCGCAAAGACCGGGCTGTCTGTCAGCAGCATTTTCTGCAATCCTCCGTTTGTTCCGGTAGTTTCCCTGTATTATACGCTTCTCCGTTTTTCCGGTCAAACAGGATCCTTTCCTCTTTTGCGGTTTTCCTCCGTCTGCGGATCCCGGTAGATCTGCATCAGCAGCAGACTTCCTTCCTGAACGGAGACGGACGCCGTCTCCCCCGGAATCACTTCATTGCTGATTCCGTACTGCCAGTCGGTACGGATTTCCCCGCCGTTCAGCGGGTATTTCGCTCCGGTAATGTCAATCCCCCGCGCTGTACCGCAGATGTTCAGCAACGAGAAATACTTTACGCTGTCCGGGATCAGCACCCTGTTCCGGCTGACAGGCCGGATGTCCGACCAGTCGTCTGCCAGCATCGCCGTTTTCCCCTGTTTGTCCAGCCAGTGGAGCAGTGAAAGATTTCCGATCGTATGGTCCATCCGCCCGCCGGCTGCTCCCAGCAGCAGGAAGTCGCCGAAGCCGCGGCGCACTGCCTCCCGGGCGGCAAAGACCGTGTCCGTATCGTCTTTTTCCCGCGGCAATGCAATAATTTCCGCTCCGCCCGCCGGTTTTTCATGGGAATCGAAATCCCCGACAATCAGGTCCGCCTCCGCCTGCAGTCCGGCCCGGTGGCGCAGTCCGCCGTCGCAGAAGACGAAGAAGTCGTCCGGCCGCAGGTACCTGCGGATCCGGCTGTAATCCCCGATCGGAGCCCCGCTGACAATCACACACCGTGCCATGCGTTTCGTCTCCTTATCCGTTCTCTCATCCGCGCAGCGCCGCTGTCACCCGCCGCTTGTACCCCAGAAATTCCGGCGTCAGCGCAAAATCCTTCCGCTCCTCCCGGGGCGTTTCGATCCGGATTTCCTCCCGGATCATACCGGGAGAACCGGTCAGCAGGCAGATCCGGTCGGACAGCAGGATTGCTTCATCCACATCGTGCGTAATCAGGATTGTGGACAGACTGATACTGCGCATCACAGACAGATACCATTCGTGCATCTGTGCCCGCGTGATCATGTCCAGTGCGGAAAACGGCTCGTCGAGCAGAACCACCCCGCGGGAGCACAGCCATGTCCGCATCAGCGCCGCCCGCTGCCGCATACCGCCTGAGAGCTGGGCAGGATACAGCATCTGCGTCCCTTCCAGGCCGAAGGTGCTGAAATGCACGTCCGCTTTCTTCCGGGCTTCTTCCTTCTTCATCCCGGCAATGACCAGCGGCAGGCAGACGTTGTCGATCACCCGCTTGTGCGCCAGCAGAAGATCTTTCTGAAGCATATAGCTGATCTGCCCGGGTTTCCCGGTCACGTCCCGTCCCTGCAGGAAAACCTTCCCCCTGTCCGGCAGAATCAGGCCGGAGATGATATTCAGCAGCGTCGTCTTGCCGGACCCGCTCAGTCCCAGGATGGAGACCAGTTCCCCCTCCTCCAGGCTTACCGTCACATCCCGGAGCACGGGCTTTCCGTCAAAATCCTTGGTGATTCCCTCCGCTCTCAGCAGTTCCATTCACTTTATTCCTCAGGCAGGTAATCGTTGGTGAATCCGCTCCCGGTCAGGTCGCGTCCTGTCAGTCCGTTCCGGTGCAGCCAGCTGTAGAATCCGTTCCAGCGCTCCGCGTCGAACCGCCCCCAGCCGGAGGCGTCCGCCAGATACTGTGTGGAAATCCATTCCTGGCTGGCAAGCACCAGTTCCCGGGCGTCCTTCAGCGATCCGGTGGTGTCCCCGGCAATCAGCATGTCCGCGGCTTCCTGCGGATGTTCGACAGCGTAGGCGTATCCCCTTGCGGTCGCCGCCAGGAAAGCTTTGGCTGTTTCGGGATCGTTCTGCAGAAATTCGTTGTTCGCGAGAATCACAGGCGTGTAGTAATCCAGCTCACGCTCCAGGGAGGCAAAGTCCCAGTAGTCGCATGCAACGCCGCTGAGTTTTGCGGCAATGCCGCTCCATCCGTAGAAAACCCACACCGCATCCGTCTGATGGGCTGCCAGTGCGGCGGGTTCATCCGTGATATTGTTCGGAATCAGCTTAACCTTGCTGAAATCCGCCCCTTCCTTCTCCATGCAGTAGCGGATCATTTCCAGCTCCGTCGGGATTTCCCATGTGGCATAGACCCGTCCCTCCAGTCCTTTGGCGGAAGTGATGCCGTCACCCGCCCGGCTCAGGATGCCGGAGGTATTGTGCTGCAGGATCGCCGCCACGGCGGTCACTCCCAGCGGATCATCCCGGTCCAGTGCAGGGGCCATGGTATCCTGCGCGTCCACCGCAAAATGTGCCTGTCCTGCGGCGCACATCAGCAGCGCGCCGTCTTCCGGCGGCTGCACGACGGTCACGTCCAGCCCGGCTTCCCGGTAGTATCCCAGCGCCTGCGCAGCATACACGCCGGTGTGATTCGTGTTTGGCGTCCAGTCCAGGCAGAACACAATCTTTGTCAGTTTCTTTTCCTCCGCGCAGGCGCCCGTGCACCCGGCGAAAATCATCATCAGGCCCATCATCAGAGCAATTGCTTTCTTCATTTTTCCGTTCTCTTCCTTTCCTTTTGCATCCATGGCATGGAAACCGTCCGCAGCAGTGTCACCAGGCGCATCAGCACAAGGCTGACGATCACCACAAGAAAGATCACCGCGAACATTTTGTCAAACGCATAGGCTTTGCGCACCCGGGTCATATATACGCCCAGTCCCTCAAATCCGCCCAGCCATTCCGAGATCACCGCGGCCACCACCGCGTAGGACGCGGAAATCCGGAGTCCCGAGAAGAAGTATGGCAGCGCGGCCGCAAACTTTACATGCCGGAAAATCTGCCCTCTCGTGGCGCCCATGGAACGGAGCAGCGCGATTGCGTCCGCATCCGCGCTCTTGAACCCGTCCAGCAGGCCAACCGCGATCGGGAAAAACGTGGTGAGCACCACCAGAGCAATCTTCGGTGCCACGCCGAATCCCATCCACAGCACCAGCAGCGGGGCAATGGCGATCGTCGGGATCGTCTGGGAAGCTACCAGCAGCGGCAGCACAGCCTTCTCCAGATTCAGGAACCGGTCCATCCCGCAGGCCAGAAGAAAAGCCAGCGCCGTCCCGATCAGCAGTCCGGTCAGCGCCTCTTCGACGGAAACCCACGCGTGGCTCATCAGATTCGGAAAATCCGCTGCGAAGGCTTTCACCACGTCCACCGGCGAAGGCAGCATATAACCCGGAATCAGGCCGGAGACCGACAGTCCCCACCAGATCAGCAGGATCAGCAGGAACGCGGCTGCCGGAAGCAGCTTATTCCTGATACTTTCCGATCTTCTTTTC
>CAMJTZ010000153.1 GCA_946408865.1 uncultured Clostridia bacterium | reverse complement strand
CAGCCGGTATTGGTGGGGTGCCCGGACAGCCTGCCATGGATTTTGGTCAGCCGGCAACTCCGGTAACACCGGTAACAATGCAGCCTGCAGATGTGCAGTCTGTACCGCTTCAGCCGGATACAATACAAGCCGTGCCAGAGGAACGGAGATTAAGGTGATGCCGGCCGTGAAGGTTTCAGATATCCAGAAAGAAATTGACCGGATGGCAAAAGAAGTCCGGACGCTGGATAATCTGCTACAGGAAACGAACTGGACAGAAGATCTGATTGAATAAACACATTTCTGATGGTAGTTCTGTCAGGCGCATATCAGGCGTCCACTGCCGAAGTGGAAAGTGCATACGCATGCTCAGGAACTGTGACCGGGCAAAGCGCACACATGCATTGTCAGCCGAATTGCGGCTTTATTGTGCAATACCGGATATGGATGACTGAACGAGGGCGGGCAAGGGGAATTCTCCGGATCATTATGATACCGAATCCGGAGCGGGGCTTCCGTAAACAAAACAATTGGAGGCCCTGCTTTTTTTAACCTGAAGGAGAGCGGTATCCGCGTCTTTCACAATGTCTGCTGCAGGATCCGGCCGGTCCCAGAAAGCTGCGCCGACGCTGATGGAGATCGACGGCAGATCCTCCGCAGAAGCCGCAAGGGATTCATTGATTTTTGAAACAGTCTGGTAAATGTGGTCAGCTTGTTCCTGGCAGACATCCAGCAGGATGACGCAGAACTCGTCACCGCCGATCCTGCTGATGTGGTCTTCCTCCCTGAAATGATGCTTCAGGGTATCGGCAACCCGGACCAGTACACGGTCACCTGTATCATGACCATAATCATCGTTGAACTGCTTGAAATGGTCCACATCCACAAACAGAATGCCGATCCGGCCGCCGCGGTAAAGACGGACAGCTTTGTCAAAAGCGGCCCGGTTCCAGAGCCCGGTCAGCGCATCATGACTGGCTGTATAGGAAAGCGCCTCGGTTTTTGCCTGGTTATCCTGCAGGACATCATTATAGATGCGGGCCAGATGACGCATTTCAGCGCTGCCCCGGACAGGAATCGGCTGCCGGCGGTCCAGAAGCTCAGCGCTGCGGTTGATCGGCTGGAGCACCAGCACCCGGTTCATAATCAGCGCCAGGAACGCAATGACAATAAAGACAATAATCAGAATCCGCTGGCGCAGGACAACTCCTCTGAGCAGGGCGGAGGCTTTTGCTGTCCGCTCCGAAGCACGTTCCGAAACGAAACGGTGGCTGGCGTCCACTGAACCGGCGAGCTGTGTTTTCAGACCGATGTACTCCGGAGAATTCAGCATAGAAGAGGCTTTTTGTTCTTTTTCATCGTTGCTTAATGCAGCGTCTTCATCAGAAAGGGTTATCCGTTGCAGCAGTTCAGGCAGGCTCGAGAGCGGTATGGGAAGCACATCCGCTTTCAGACGCATTGCTGACCATTCCGTATTCCGGATCGCATCAAATGCGCTGACGGCCTGCGCCAGGTTCAGATCTTCTTTCTGCCGCTCGGAAGAAAGCATTCCGTTGCTGCCAAAATCACTGTTCAGTTCTGTCTGCTGGCCGATATAGGCAAAAACATGGCGGGGATCGCCTGTCTCTACGAATGCAAGGGCACTGCCGGACATGGAAGAAGAAATGGATTCCATTTTACCGGTTGATTCCTGGGAAAGAATGGAATCACGGATTGCGGCATCCATCAGATGATAATTTTCATTTGTCTGATAATTGGCATGCACCATCAGCAGCGCGACAACCACGCCGATACAGATCATGATAAAATTGGACAGATTGAGACTGATGCCGCGGAAACCTTTTTTTTTCGACGTTTTTTCCGTACGGACCATAATTTCTCCTTCCGGGACTGAAAAAAGAATATCAATAAAATGCAAACTGTTCAAGTTAGATCATATCACAGCTCTGCAGATTTTGGCAACTTTTCCGGGAGGGACCGGTTCAGCGTACGACAAAACCGGTTTTCAGAGGAACATTGTTCAGATAATAGGCTTCCGGGATACTGCGGTTACGGTTCAGTTCCAGCGAGACCGTATAGGCGCCGGGAGCCCAGGACTGGAGTTTTCCGTCCTTCTCATTCAGACAGATCAGGAAGCCGAGCTCCAGTCTGGAAAGGATATCTTCCGCACAGACAGACTCGCCGGAAGCAATGACAGCACTGTCTTCATCCCGGGTGACGGTCCAGAACACGGAAAGGTCCCTGCCCTGACGGACGGATTCATCCAGGGCAAATCCGGAACGATTGACGACAAAGAAATTCAGATTTACCGGATCACCGGAAGCAAAGGTATTTTTTGCGACTTCATCTTTTTCCACATTATACATATCCTTGAAAACTTCCCGGCTGTCCGTCGTGAAGAGGGATTCGAGCGTCAGATCCACCTGTGTATGCACATTCCGCGATCCTTCTGTTTCACGGAAAGAATCAATCAGAGCCGGGCTGTAGACAGGAAGGCGGTTCAGCCTGTACAGCGCCCAGGTATCGGAGCCGGATCCGTAGCTTACAATCTGCCAGTAAGGTTTATGGCTGCTGTCCTCCGCGTACTTCAGCGGATAAACCGTAACAGCGTTCGGGCATACTTTGCGGGCAGCAAGCATGGCAGCTTCATCCGGGTGATTCCTGTTCCCTTCGTCCGCCGGCGTAACATCGTCATCACTGTCCGCAATCAGAACTGCCTTGTACCGGTCTTTCCAGGAAGACGCTGAGGGATCTGTAATGAAGCCGGCCACCGTGACAGAATGTTCTGATTCGGCAAGCTCGCCCATCAGAAGGGAACCGATGCTGGCCTGGAAGACGGATGCGTTTTCCGTTGTCCAGTCACAGAAAGAAAGACGCTCAATCTGCTGCGGATCACTGATCAGATCGATCCTCTCCTGTGCCAGGGAAGATACGAAATCCCGGCAGAGGCCATCCGCAGGATTATTATCCTCAAACAGGGAAGCACCTTGGGAATAGGTTAGATTATAGAATTCACCCATAAAAAACCAGTCCACAGCGCTGCCGATATATTCAATGCCGAAATTGGAGAAACTGGCGAAATAATAATCGAACACATCGTCTTCCGAGGTGAAGGAGCGGCCTGTCCGTGGATCAGCGAATTCCTTTGCCCAGCCGGACATCCAAAGCATATTGGATACACTGGCAGCCCAGCACAGCCCGTCGTCTATATCCAGGTCACCGTCAAGGCTGTATTTTTCGGCATCTGTAAAAGCGTTGTCAATCAGTTTCAGCGGGCGCAAGGCATTCGGATCAAAAGATTCTGACAGAGCGGACAAAACCGGAGTTTTCTGCTCTTCCGCGAGACCGCTCATTATCAGATTCCAGCTGCCTGCAGGAGAAGAAAAAACGGCGCTGAGCGATGAAAGCGCTGCATCTTTGGCCGCACCGGAGTTCAGCTCCAATGAAACAGGTTCAACGGAACCGGTTTCTTCTGCAGCGGAAACAGAAAGAATTGCCGTCAGGACAGACAGCAACAGACAAGCGATGGTTCTCTGTAATTTGCTCGTTTTCACGGTCACTCACTTCCAGTCTGTTTTTTGGCAGGTACAATATGGAAAGTTTAGCATGACGCCATTTGTCGCGCAATACCTGAATTACAGGACAGGTGATGAAAGGCATGAGGGCAGTTGAAAGATTTCCTTCAAGAGAGTAAAATAATAGATTGGATATGTGTTGGCTGAAAGCGGAAGGAGGGAGTCGCGTGCTGGAACTGTGCACACTGGGAACGGGCGGAACGCTGCCGCTGGCAGACCGTGCGCTGAGCTCCCTGTATGTACGGGAAAACGGACGCGCGATGCTGATTGACTGCGGGGAGGGTACACAGGTATGTATCCGGAAACTTGGATGGGGTTTCCGGTGTATCGAAGATGTACTGCTGACGCATTATCACGGGGATCATTGCACAGGACTGGCCGGACTTCTGCTGAGTCTGGAGAAAGCCGGAAAGACCGAAACGCTGAATATCTGGGGGCCGAAAGGGCTGAAACGCGTTGTGGAAGGCCTGTGCGTGATTGTACCGCCGCTGAGTTATCCGGTGGTGCTGCATGAACTGCCGCCGGATGGGGGCGAGCTGGAAGCAATCGGACTGAATATCCGGGCATTCCCGGTGGATCACGGCGGAATCCCGTGTTTCGGATTCAGAATGACTCTGCCAAGAAGGAACCCGTTTGCCCCTGAAAAGGCAAAGGCACTGGGAATTCCTGTGACAGAATGGAAGAAACTGCAGGAAGGCGAAGCGGTGAAAACGGGCGGACGAAAGATCCTGCCGGAGGATGTGACAGGACCGGCGCGAAAGGGAATCACGGTTGTATTCTCAACAGATACGCGCCCCTGTGAAACTCTGAAACGGCATACACAGGATGCGGATCTTCTGATCCTTGAAGGAATGTATGCGGATGAGGGCAAAATACCACAGGCGCTGAAAAATCATCATATGTTGTTCCGGGAAGCGGCAGAAATCGCGAGGGACGCTTCACCGGGCGGACTGCTGCTGACGCATTTCAGTACGAGCCTGGAGGATCCGGAAAGCTATCTGGAAAGCGTGCGGACAATATTTGAAAAAACATGGACAGCGAAGGACGGACAGACCGTTACGCTGCGTTATCCGGCGGAAAAGGAGAAGGCATGGATCAGTTTGTGCTGAAAGCACCATACAGCGCATCCGGCGATCAGCCGCAGGCTATTGAAGCACTCGCGGCCGGGATTCAGGCCGGACTGAAGGATCAGATACTGCTCGGCGTAACCGGAAGCGGGAAAACTTTTACGATGGCGTCCGTTATCGAAAAGGTACAGAAGCCGACGCTCGTTATTGCCCACAACAAGACGCTGGCAGCCCAGCTGTGCAGCGAGCTGCGGGCGTT
>CAMJTZ010000152.1 GCA_946408865.1 uncultured Clostridia bacterium | reverse complement strand
TTTTGAGGGGAACCGTTTTTGAGGGGAACCGTGCGCTTCTCAGAATTCATCATGGAAGAATCGCTTCATAGCTCCCTTGTATTGTGTCAGCATCAGGGCAACGTCGCTGTATGTTTTGCCGCTGATGCTTTTTTCTTCCCCATCTTCCTGTGTGATATCCACAAGATCCAGGTATGACGCGTATTCCTCCCCGGCCATCATCTTCCGCAGCGGTTCCAGGATGCTGTTGATCTTCATTGCCTTGTATGGGTTCAGTGTCTCGTCCGGCTTCCTTCTGGACTGCATCTGGAATTCATAATATAGCTGATCAAACAGGTCGCGCAGGATCGTAAACTGTTTTTTGTCTGCGGCGTATTGCGCCGCGGTCTCTTTCTGGGTATTGCTCATCTTCTCTTCTCCTTCTGAAAAGTATGTCCGGTAGTTCTCGTTCGGAAGCATCATCTCCGGAATTGCGGGAATCCGTATCCCGATGATTTTCCGGTCCGGCAGGTTGTATTTCCGATCCGGGTCGTATTTCCGGCCCGTCTCGTACTGGACATACTCGCTGCCTTTCTTTTTCTTGAAGCTGATCTTCCCCGGAACATCCGGGATCAGCACAGGTTCATTCGCGTACATACGTCCTTTTCTCCTTTCGTTTGTCCGGATGGATATATTTTTATAGGTTCCTGGGTTCCCATCGATAGGTGCAGAAATACCGGCACATCGTTGCTGCGGAATCCGGAGCATCGTCATGCTCCGCGTTCTCGGTATATTCTGTGATCTGACGGATATATGCCGGATCTGTTCCCGGCATGAAGACGATGTTGGGCCAGCATTGCCGCAGGTATGTCTGAATCTTGATTTTCTTGTTCTGTGTTTCGTGATAGGTACTGGCATATATGTTGTTCCGAATCAGTTGTTCCTTCAGGAATCCCCGGTCAGCGTTGCTTTCACAGACAACTTTCCAGGGGTGGAACCGTTCAATCTCGGCAAGGATTTGGGGAAAAACCCGCATCACGTCCCTGTGCCAGAGTTTCCCGTACATATAGATGATGTTCTTGTTCCGGTCTATTCTCCCGATGGTCAGCGCTGTATAATCGCTTCCCCCGAAGGCCGCGTCAATATGGCATTCGCCCTCTCCGTAAATGGGCATTTCTTCATCGTACTCATATCGGGTTTCATCCATCCGGGGCGGATCCGTAAATACCAGCTCGGTACTGCTGATCAATTTCAGTTCGTAGTTGGCTGCGAACTGTCTCGGAGCCATGGATTTCTGCAGCCTGGCCAGCTGTTCCCGGCTGATCAGCCCGGTCGTATAGCAGTCGTATTTGTGAATGTTGGGCATTCTCCGGAAAACATCCCACTTATGCCAGGGAGTACCAAGATTGATAATTCTTCCGCCGCGGTTCCTTATATTCTGTAGCTCGTCATACTGCAGGATCGTGTGTTTCCTTTCCGCCGCGGACTGATAGTCCTGGATGTTGCAGATATCATCCGTAATCACATACTGGGCGTGTTTCCCTGTAATGGAGCTTTTGATGCCGATTCCCAGCAGCTGGGGTGCGCCCATCGGAGACGTCCACAGGTTGGTGGAAACCTGGTCCATGCTCTCCGCAATGATTTCCAGCGGCACATCGTTGTGATACACCTTGCAGATGTCGTTCATCAGCTCGCTCCGAAGGATTTTGATCACCATCCGGATCATTTCCGCCACGTCGCTGTCTGCTTTCCGCAGGAAGATGATGTTGTGCGTCGGATCCAGGATCATAATCAGCGCAATGGCAACCGCCAGACTGGAGGACTTATAGCTGCCCCGGTGAGCCTGTAGTGTATAGTCCTCCTTGCCGAATACAATCTCCCGGATCCACATCCCGTGCAGCGGCGTCAGGTCGCCGAATCCGACCCTCCGGCCAATCTGCTCCGGATGCTTCAGCAGCTCCATCACAGCTGCTTTCGGATCCTGTTTCCGGTCTTTATTCTGCGGAATCGTCTTCCTCTGGGTCTTCGTCTTCTGTTTCATATGCATCCTCCATGTCATCGTCGTCCGGGTCAGTCTCCGTTTCCGCAATACGCTCCGCTTCGTCTGCCATTTCCTCGCGGATTTCTTCGGCGATTGCGAGCAGCCTGTTCTCGGAATCTTTGATGGTGCCGCCATTTGTGGTCAGGTGGATCGTAGTGTCTGGTTTACCCAGGGTTCTTTCCAGTATGAAGCCGATCAGCTGGGCTTTGGTCGGTGCCGGGGTTGTCGGTTCCCGCAGCAGCTCCCCCATCGTTTCAATTGCCTCCGGAGCCAGTTTCCGGATCTTGTTGTTCAGGGTTTTGTTTTCATCGGTGTTAGGCATGTCTTTTCCCTCCGTAAATAAAAAATTAGAGGAAGCCTTTCGGCTTCCCCAGAGTCCCTGAGCATAGTATATTTCATCGGTATCCCATGAGTCAATCTGACGTCAACTGACATTTACTGACATTATTGCAACTATTTTTTATTTTATCATATATTGATTTTTTTATCTGTGTATGTTATAAATATCATATCACTGAAAATAAGGGGGGGTCTCCATGGGCTACGATAAGTACATCTTCATTAACAATGTTTATAAGCTGGCGAGTCGGCAAAACCTGAAGATAAAAGATCTGGAAACAGGCTGCGGCGTCAGCCTCGGCTACCTGTCCCGGCTCCGCCAGGGAGAGAAAAACATCGCTCCCGGGGCGGATTTTCTCCTTGCCGTTTCTGAAAAGCTGTCCGTTTCCGTGGATATGCTTCTGACTTCAGATTTATCGAATGCAACGGAGTCAGAGAGTGAAATGCTTCTTTATATAGATAAGCTCATCCGCGAAACACGTTCCCGCAAGCTGGCCTGGCAGGAGGATTTCGGAGGATACCTGGATACTGTACCGCTCAGATCGGACGGTTCGCCTCTGCATCCGTTATATACAACCAAAACCATGAATCCAAAGGACGGTTTCTTTTATCATACGATGTTCCACCCGTCGCTGACTGATCTGGTTCCGGTCAAAGTATACGGGTGCATTTTCCCCGGCAGCAGAACGCTTTACCTCATCCAGGTATGGAATACCGGTGATAATCCTGATAGTCCGGAAGACTGGACAGAGCTTGATCTGGTCATGACCGGTCATGGCTTGGCTGATCCAGTTCCGCTCGGACATACGAATCATGAACGGGCCGGTCGTCTGGATGAGCCAATGAAGAAGCTTTTCGATGCGGTCGAAGACGCTGCCGTCCTGCCCATGCTGACGTCCGAGGGGCGGGAGATCATCCGGGATTATCTTGGAAATGAAAGGAAACCTTATGGAACAGAGGAATAATGATTTGTCTGATCACGCCCGGCTGGCTCTGAATTATCTGGATCAGGTTCACTTCTGGCAGTCACAGATTGACGGGCTGAAGGAGAAACTGGAAATTGCGGAAACGCAGTCCCTTTCGCTTCCGTCTTCCTCTGATTATTCCGACGAAAAAGTATGCCGGTCCTTTTCCGAGGAGGCGCCTTTTGAGTCTGTAATCGCTAAAAAAGATTTGTTGAAAGAGCATCTGACCGAGTTGTCCGCCAGGCTGGCGCCCCTGAAAGAGCAGGCTGCACAGATCATCAGGCGGCATACGACGCGTATACAGCAAAGGGTTCTGCTCCTGCACTTTATTGATGGATATTCCTGGAAGCTGGTCGCCATGATGGTCTCCCGTACGGAACGTCAGGTTTACAGAATTCGCATAGAAGCATTGGAACAGATCCTCCTGCCGGAGGACGCGATCTGGCTTTAGTCCTGCAAATGGCGCTCCTGCTTGCTTTCAGTTTGCTTTCGGTCCTGGCCGGAATGTTACTCGCTGCATAGAAACGCTGTGAATCCAAGGTCGTAGACGAAGATCGTCTGCCCGCGGAAGTCGGTTTCCTTTCCCGGGATTTCCCTGTTCATCACTTTTTCCGCGCCCTCCCGCAGCCGCCGGATACAGTCCGGAAAAACAGGAAGGTCGGAATGAGACGGCCAGATTTCATCAAAATCAGCCGTCATTCCCTCCAGCTTTTTCAGGCTGGTGATGTAATCTTTCATATTCCGGTGTTCACCGAACATGAAGATGTGTCCGTGCTCCTGGATGGGATCTCCGCTGATTAGTACGCGGCGGCTGATATCCAGCACCGCGATACTGCCGGGGGTATGGCCGGGCAGGTGGATGATCCGCAGTTTCCGGTTTCCCAGGTCGATTTCATCCCCGTCCAGCACGGGAATAACCCGGCCGGGCTTTCCGGATTTCCGGTACTGTTCTTCATCCGCCGGATGCATATAGAAGGAATCAAACTGCTCGTTGCAGCCGATATGGTCCATGTCGGAATGGGTGTTCAGGAGTTCCACCGGCAGTCCGGTAAGCGCTTCTGCCATCTGCTTTGCGTGGCGGACGGTCATGCCGTTATCGATCAGCAGGGCTTTCTCCGTTCCTTTCAGCAAAAAGAAGCGCACCATGCGGTTTTCAATTCTCCAGGTGTCCTCATCCACCCGGACGGGAACCGCTCCGTATTGCCTGCCGCAGCCGCTGCACAGGCCGGTATGGACGGAAACGATGTGGCCGCACTCCGGGCAGGTCCATTCTTTCCGCTCTTTTTCCAGAAACGCTTCGATCCCGGATTCCCGGATGTCCCGCAGGTTTTTCCCGGGGGATTCATACAGAGGATACTGGGAAGTATATCGTGTTTCTTTCTCCAGAACATCCGCGCATGGGTAATCCGGGCATTCGTCACAGTAGGTATAGCCATTTTCCTTCCGCTTCCGGCACAGGATGATGCCGCATTTCCGGGAGCAGAATTCGGGCTTGTTTTCATCCGGACCATGGCAGCCGTGACATGGATCCTTCTCCGCCAGGGCCCGCTTGCAGAGGCTGCAGTCCAGGCCGCAGGGAGCGATCATATCCGCAGTGATTCGGTTTGCTTCCA
>CAMJTZ010000151.1 GCA_946408865.1 uncultured Clostridia bacterium | reverse complement strand
CGCGGCGGCTGTCAGCCGTCCGAAGGAAGCGCCTGCCATAAATACCGGCATATAGGATTCAGAGCCATCCCGCGGAGACAGGCTTGCTGCCACAGCCGCAATGGTCCCTTTCGCTGCCTCGCGAAGCGTATCCGCCGCTTCGTTCAGCTGGCGCAGATGCGCGAATACCGCTTCATTCTGCCGCAGACCCCGTTCTCCGGATGGTACCGGCAGCAGCTTGCGGTAATTCATGAGAACAGTGCCGTCCTCGTCAACCAGAGCTGCACTGGTTCTGTAATTGCTGGTATCGAGCCCGAGTACCGTGATGCTCATGCGTTTTTCCCGCGTACAATGGTTCCGAGAATTCCGTTCACAAACGGTTTGTCATCCGGATCCGAATACTGTTCCGTCAGTTCAAGCGCTTCCGCAACGGATACGTTTGCCGGCACATCCGGTTTGTACCGGATTTCCCATACAGCCAGCCTCAGAATCGTCAGGTCCACCAGTGACATACGGTCTATCGGCCAGCCTTTTGCGGTGCTGTCAATCAGTGAATCCAGCTCGTCCATATGCTCCAGCACACCGTTGAAAGCTTCTGAAATATATGCACGGTCTTCTTCATCCGGTTCTTTCTTCCCGACCGTCCGTCCTCCGGGAACGCCGTTTTCCCGAAGTTCATCATATACCATTTTCAGCGTTTCTTCTCCGCCCTGACCTCCGGATACACTCTCAAAGATCATCTGCATTGCGGCAGATCGCGCAGTTTTTCTGGACATGCGTCTTATTCTCCGTCTTCGTTATTGTTACCTTCGGTCTGGGAAACCGTTTCGGTCTGGTCACGCGCGATTTCACTTTTGATGTCAATCACCTTGGCTTCCTTTGCAGGAATAATTCTGTTGGCGGCGTTCTTCACAAATTCCTGTTTGTTCTCCACTGTGCCGACAAAATAGCCGATCGCAAACAGCACAATCAGAAGCAGAGCCTTCCAGAATCCGATCAGCATAATCAGAACAGCAACGCCGACCATGCCCAGGCCGATCGCAATTCCCATCGCCGGAGTTCCCATCTTCATATTATTCTTCATGCTTTTCCTTCCCCTTTCCGTTTCCGTTTGCCCGCATTCTTGTTGATTTTTTCAGCTGCGTCGTTTTCCGGGTTTTCCCCGCCCTGCTCCTCTGTTTTTTCTTCAGCCGGAGCTATGTTTTCCGGCGGGAGCGGCATGATACAGGGTTCTTCCTGCGTGCTGAACAGGCGCTGGTGAATCGGTCGGTCATCTTCGGTTTCCAGATCGTTCATCAGCGTCTCCGCAGCAGCCATTGCAGCGGCGGCAGCTTCTTCTTCCGATTTCGTCTTTTCATTCTCTGCCGGTATCTCCGGTTCGTTCTCCGGGATATTTTCGGCCGGATCCTCTGACATCGTTTCGGAGACTTCTGTTTGCTCGCCGGTTTCGGATCCTTTTGTAAGAAGATTGTTTACCGGCGGTTCAATGGCAAACGGAGCATTCACAGCGTCTTCTCCGGAAGATTTGATTTCGATCCGGATCGCTTTTACTTCCACGCCGCTGCAGGCAGTCACGTACTGTTTCACCTGTTTCTGAAGGGTATCTACAGTAAGCGGGATACTGATGCCGCCGGCTACAGTTCCATAGATCCTTATCAGCAGGCCGTCCCGCTGGTTTTCAAGCTCAATGCTTTCCGGTTTGATTTCATTGTGCTGATCCAGGCATTTCTGAACCATGGATTCGAGTGTTGTGAGGGAAATGGCCAGATCGCCGCTTTCCAGTTTCTGCATGATAAATTTGTCTTTTCTTCTCCTGTGCCGGAACAGTATCAGCAGGCAGTATGCACCAAGAGCCAGCAGAATCACAGCACAAATGCCGATAATCACCTTTGCGGCTGTCGTTTCCGGCGTAATCCATTTAACAACCATGCCGGCAACATCCTTGCCGAAGAAAACCTGCCCGACCAGGCCGGCGCAGATGGCAATCAGCAGCAGTCCTGCGATGGCAACCAGCACCCGATCCAGCACGCGAATTCTCATGATTGAATCCCTCCTGTATCGTTTCCCGGAAAAAGTCAGAAAGACAGAGGAAAGGGTCCTCTGTCAAAAAATCGGCCTTCAGGCTTCTTCAGAAGGTGTTCCTTCCGACGGTTCTTCTGTTTCGGAAGCACTGTCCTTCCTGTTCTTTGTGTTTCTCTGTCTGGACTGCTTCGCGGGCTTTTTCTCTTCTTCCTGCTTTTCTTCCTCCGCCGGAGCAGGTTCAGCTGCCTGCGGTTCCGTCAGTTTTTCCGGCTCTGCTTCACCGGCTTCCAGCACGGCGTTCGCTCCGGACTGCAGCGCTTTGTTCTCCTTTTCGAAACTTACGCCCTGCACATGGACGTCCACCCGGACAACATGCAGTCCGGTCATGGACTCTATGGCCTTCCGGACGTTTTCCTGTGCGTCCATGGACGCCCGCTGGATCGGCGTTCCATATTCAACGATAACATACAGATCCACGGCCGCTTCTTCCGTGCCGATTTCAACCTTCACGCCTTTCGTTACGTTCCGGTTTTTGCTCAGGATGTTTCCGCTGACACTGCACATGCCGGCAATGCCTTCCACTTCGTTGGCAGCAAGCCCTGCAATTATGGCAACAACCTCGTTGGCGTATGTAATTTTCGCGGACGGTGTCGGATCATTCTCCGTTGTCAGGGGCAGATCCGTGTTCAGGTCCTTCTTGGCGGCCATGTGTCGTTCCTCCTTCAGTGGGAGATTCTTTGCTGGATTTCTCTTCGCAATATCTGAATTCAGCCCATACGAATTCATTTAATTATATCAGATTATGCCATTTATGGCAACTGATGCCCCGGATTATGCATTCTCTCCGGACTCTGCCTTTTTCTCTTCCTCGGAGATACGGATATGCAGTTCTTCAAGCTGTTTGTTCTCTACCGGTCCGGGTGCGCCCATCATAACATCCTGTGCATTTTTGTTCATAGGGAACGGAATCACTTCGCGGATGGATTCTTCCCCTGCCAGCAGCATTACCATCCGGTCGACGCCGGGAGCGATGCCGGCATGCGGCGGCGCTCCGTAGCAGAACGCGTTGTACATGGCGGGGAATTTGGCCTTCACGTCCTCTTCTCCCAGACGAACCATCTCAAAAGCCTTGATCATAATCTCCGGATCATGATTCCGCACCGCACCGGAGGAAAGTTCCACACCGTTGCAGACCAGGTCGTACTGGAATGCGGTAATCTCCAGCGGATCCACCTCGCCGGAGGAAGCTTTGTTCAGAATGTCCAGGCCGCCGTTTGGCATGGAGAAAGGATTGTGGCAGAATTCCAGTTCGCCGCTCTCCTCGCCGATTTCATACATCGGGAAATCGACAATCCAGCAGAATTCGTATTTTTCAGCGTCCATATGATTCGGACACAGTTCGCCCAGTTTACGGATCAGCACGCCGGCAGTTTTCTGCGCTGCGCCTTTCTTCCCGGCGGAAAGTGCGACAAAGGTATTCGGTTTCAGATTCAGCGCCCGGATAATTTCTTCTTTCTTTTCCTGCAGGAATTTTGCAATACCGCCGCTGATCTCGCCGTTTTCATCCAGTTTGAACCAGTAACTCTTGTTTCCGCTGACAACTTCGACATCAGCGCACAGCTTGTCAATCTGTTTCCGGGTTGCCGTAAAGTCCGTTACCGGTACAGCTTTGACGACATTCCCTTCAAACGGCCCGAATCCGCAGTTCTCCAGCAGCGTGGTAACATCCGTAACCGTAAGGTCAATCCGCAGATCGGGTTTGTCGGTTCCGTAGGTCTCCATTGCTTCCAGATACGGAATCCGGCGGAACGGTGCGGAAGACGCCGTATGATATTTACCGAAGCGGGAGAATACAGGCGGAAGCACGTCTTCCATCACAGCGAACACGTCTTCCTGACCTGCAAAAGCCATCTCCATATCGAGCTGATAAAACTCTCCCGGGCTCCGGTCGCCTCTCGCGTCTTCATCCCGGAAGCAGGGCGCAATCTGGAAATAGCGGTCGAATCCGCTGGTCATCAGCAGCTGTTTGAATTGCTGCGGTGCCTGCGGCAGCGCGTAGAACATCCCCGGATGTTTCCGTGCGGGCACAAGGTAGTCCCGTGCGCCCTCCGGAGAAGACGCTGTAAGAATCGGCGTTGTGATTTCAAGGAAGCCGTGTTCTGTCATCGCCTGACGCAGGGCGGAAACAACATTGCACCGCATCACGATATTCTTTTTTACCTCCGGGTTCCGCAGGTCCAGATACCTGTACTTCAGGCGGATGCTTTCATCCGCTTCCCGGCTGCGGCTGATCTGGAAAGGCAGTGCATTGTAACGGCATTTGCCCAGCACATCCACACTGTCCGGAACAACCTCAATGTCGCCCGTTTCCATCTTCGGATTTTTGCTGGCCCGTTCCCTTACAGTTCCGGTAACCGAAACAACGCTTTCCTTGTTCAGTCCAAGGAAAATCTCCAGAATCTTTGCATCCTCAGCAACCAGCTGTGTGCTCCCGTAAAAGTCCCGCAGCACAACAAATGCCAGATTTCCGCCGACTTCGCGCACGTTCTCAACCCAGCCGCTCAGGCGCACCTTTTCTCCTGCGTTTTCCAGCCGGAGTTCATTGCAGGTATGTGTTCTGTTCTGCATTTTTATCTCTCCCTTATCCGAGCATAGTGCGTACCTTTTCGCACGCTTCGTTCATCGCGACAGTAGCTTCTTCGCCGCTCGTCATATTCTTGATCTTGACATTTCCTCCCGCCGCTTCGTCATCACCGATTACTGCTGTCAGAGGAGCGCCGGTTTTGTTGGCATATTTGAACTGGGCCTTCAGGCTCCTTCCACAGTGATCCAGATCAGCCCGGATCCCTGCGGCACGCATTTTCTGCACAAGATCAAACGCCTTCAGTCTGTGTTCTCCCATATAGGTCACAAAAACCTCGTATT
>CAMJTZ010000150.1 GCA_946408865.1 uncultured Clostridia bacterium | reverse complement strand
ATGACGACACCGCGCGCCGCGTCTGCCGGGTTCTTCAGCAAATGCCCGGCCAGGCCTTTTGTCGCACGGCGGACATTATACTTATTCATCCGGTTCATACCGGCGCCAAGTACGCCGCGCATTCCGGCGGTACCGAAACTCAGTTCGGTATAAAAACGGTCTTCAATTTCCTTCTCATCATCCCGGATTTCCAGAAGTTCCCGAACCGTTTCCGCATCATCCGCGAAGTCTTTCAGCCACTGTTCATAATTTTCACGAATCGTCATACTTCAGCATCCTTTCTGTCCGAGACATATACTTTATTTCATTATAATGGGATTCTTCCGGTTTGACAAGAACCATCCCCGGCTTACCGGCTCCAGCTGCGCCGCGCGGCGGGAAGAAACACGCGCCGCATCCAGTACCGCACATGTCCGGGCCGGCTGAGTTCTGACTTCAGGAGTACAGCCGTATCCCGGATAAATCCGGTATCCTCCTGTCCGGGCTGCATTGCGGAATACCGCAGCACCGATACAATCCTTCCGACCGGCTCAACCGATGTGGAGAACGGCCCCATCCGGTCAATCCGCCGGGTGAATGCAATCGGCGATTCCCCGTTCTTCCGGGTCAGGTTTTCAGCTGCAAACAGATCAGATACTTCCTGAATCCAGATCTCCGTCTTTTTTTCCTCCGATCCGGCCCGCTTTTCACGAAGCACCGGGGATGTCACCGTGATCCGGGCTGCCAGTGCGGTCAGCAGCAGGATTGCAAGCAAAATCAACCAGGGAAATCCGCCTGACCCGCCGTTGTCCGTACGCCCGGAATCGGAGTCCTGCGGCGGGACTGTCCCGGAATCCGGCGGACTCGTCGGTTCCGGTTCCGGCGTCGGATTCGGATGATCCGCTTCCGGGGTCGGCGTGGCATTCTCTGTGTTGGTTATGGGATCCGGGGACGGAGCTGCGTCCGGTGCAGATGGGTTTTCCGGAGGCTGGGCGTTCTGTGATGCATTTCGTGTTTTGGGAGTCGCATCAAATGTCAGCCATCCGAAGCCCTTAAAACAGACTTCGGTCCACGCATGTGCGTTTTCTCCTGTTACCAGTGCCTCTCCGCCGGCACCCGGCTCCGCCAGGTATCCTTCCACATACCGTGCCGGCAGTCCGGCCATCCGGCACAGCACTGTCATTGCCGACGCGAAATATGTACAGTATCCTTTCCGGGTCTGGAACAGAAACATGGTCACAAAATCGATGTTCTCCGGATGTTCACTGACATCCAGGGTATAACGGCAGTTGTTCCTCAGCCAGTTCTGAATTGCGGCTGCCTTTTCATACGGGTTGCTGATCCCTGCAGTGATCTTCCGGGCCAGGTCGTATACGGACTCTTCCAGATGATCCGGAAGTGCCGTATAGATCTCCGGAACATCTTCCCACCCCGTATCGCTCTTCGCAGCGCAGAAATCCAGCAGGGCTCCGATTCCTGCATCGTCGGAGGTAAACAATGGTGCCCGGACTGTATACGTATCCCCGTCCTGAAGATTCCGCGTAATGAAAATTTCGGATGCATCGGAAAAATAAGGAACCAGATCCGCTCCGGGAATCAGTTCCCGGACCCGCTGCGGTACAAAAAGCGTGGAGGGGCTTTCATTCAGCAGACGAATACGGATCGTTTCCGTTCCGCTCAGTGAATTCTGGATGGAATCCGGCGGCAGGCCCTGGTCAAACAGACGGCGCCTGTTGCTCTCCAGCCGGCCGGACTGCCACAGATACCTGCGTCCGCCTGCTGTGTTGCCCCAGGAGCGCCCCGTATAGGCATCGTAAATTGTGCCGCGCAGATATGTGGTACGCGGAGTGTTCACCTGCATAACCGGTGTTTTTTCCGGATTGGGTTTGCCGCCCAGCTGATCCTGTCCCTGCGGCGAATATCCGACTGCATAAAGCGAGAAAACATCCCGGGCTTCCGTAAAAAACAGGCGGTCCATAATCGCCTGGCGTATATCATCCGCCTTATTCTTCAACGCAGGCACTTCCGTACATCCCCCGCCCAGCAGGAAAGCAAGTACAGTGATCAGTGCAGCCCATGGGAGAACACGGAGTGCCGGGGTTTCTTCATTCCGGGTGATCAGGATCAGTGTCAGCACAGCTGCCAGAGCCGGGAGCATCCACGGAAGCAGATCCTGGCGCTCTGAAAACCATGTCATCAGTGCAACACCGATACAGAGCAGCAGGGACGGAAGGCATGTCGCCCTTCGGATTGTCACCGTGAAGCAGATCATGGTCATGGCGATGGTGGTAATCCGCATCGCCTGCCTGGCAATCAGCGGAAGCGCCGACTGGATTCCCTGCATCCGCAGGGCCATCGCCATCACATAATCCGACATCATCCGGGATCCGCTTCCTGTCAGCCAGACCAGTAATCCGGCCAGTCCGGCCCCAGTCACCGCGATCACTGATATCCGATGCAGGCAGGCAGCTTCCAGCACGATGATAATGGCTGCGGAAAGGAGCAGCATCCCCGAATCAAAGAGAGAGGGATCCATCACGCCAAGCAGCGGCATGATCAGTCCGGCAGACAAAAGAAAAGCAATCAGCGCATGGACTGCCCTTGCGCGGATTTTCATGCCCATCCGGTCTCCCTCCTTCCCGAATCCAAATCCCGTTTACCCGGCATTCGGCGTCACATAGGCTACTTCGATCTCACTGTGCTGCAGCCTTGATATCAGAGGCAGCACGTTCGCGTCTTCCGGGGTGGATGTCACCAGGTACAGGCGCAGGTTGGGGCCGGTCCTGTGAATCCGGGTCATGATATCCACCATCGCATAGTTCAGACGTGCTGTTACCACTGCCACGCAGCCGACTTTGCTCATCCGGCTGCTTTCCATCTGAAGCACCCGTTCAAACCGGTCTGTTTCAGAAAAATCGACTCCGGCAAGATACTTCAGTGCAATAGTCGTACCAATGCTGCGGTCCGCCTCTGCCGGCCTGCTGCCGGTGAGCGGCATCCGGATTTCGTGGTCTGTCCGCATCTGGGCAGAAAACAGGGATGCTGCTGTCTCAAGCAGCGTGTCCCGGATATCGGCTTCCGCCTGGGAATCTCCATGGAACGGCGGCCTCGAGCAATCCATCAGGATCAGGACCTCCTGCAGCAGGGGCTCTTCAAACTTCCGCACAATCAGTTCCTGTTTTCTGGCTGAAAGCTTCCAGTGGATTTTCTTCATCGCGTCACCGGGCTGGTAGGCCCGGATATCAGAAGGAGCATTCAGATCCTCATTGGCCCGCGCCATCAGTTCACTGCCGGGATCGCCGGGCGCCATCACCAGCGGGTCCACATCAAAAACGCGCGGAAGCACCGTCAGTGAATAAACCGTCTCATCCGGACGGATCACCCGCTGGAACATTCCCAGCATATCTTCTATCATGCAGGTTTGTATTCCTGATGTGTAAATGCCCACATGTGCGGCATCAATCGGCATCCGAAGGCTCTGAACGCGGCCGGGAATATCCTTCAGCCGGATCTTCCGGCTATCCCCGCCGCTCATGGACGGGATTTCCAGGATCACAGGTGCGACCGGAATCCATCCGCCGTGGCTCACTCCCAGCACAAGCGTGGTATGTTCTCCCCGGTAAACCGTCTGGTCCTCTATCTCAGCGGTAATACGAACAGTCGCGGAAGCCCATATTACGCTGATCAGGCAAACAAATACCGTCAGCGCAACCATGATTGCGAGAACAAACAGCAGTGTGCTGCCGGTCGACATCGCCGCGGTCAGCAGCATCGCAAACAGCCCGGCCGGCATCATCAGATGGCTCTTCATAATTTAACGGGGACCGCGGTGTTCTGCAGAATGTTCAGCAGAATCTGCTCCGTCTGGATCCCTTTCATTTTTGTTTCCGGTGAAAGGACCATCCTGTGGGCAAGAACCGGAAGGAACATGTGCTGGATATCCTCCGGAAGCACAAAATCCCGGTCGTCCAGCAGCGCGCAGGCCTGGCCCCCGCGCAGCAGTGCAATGGCCGCCCGCGTGGATGCCCCCAGTGTGAAGGAAGGATCCTCACGGGTCGCGGCTGCCAGTGTCGCCACATAGGATCTTACCTCCGGTGAACAGTAAACCCGCGTCACCTGGTCCTGCATGGCAATCACATCCTGGGCGCTGCAGACAGGTTCAATCGTTGCCATTGGCGGAATGCTTCCGGAATAGCGCTCCAGGACATCCATTTCCTGCTGGACAGTCGGGTATCCGATGGATATACGCAGGAAGAACCGGTCAACCTGCGCTTCCGGCAGCGGATAAGTTCCGACAAATTCTCCGGGGTTCTGGGTGGCAAGCACAATAAACGGCCGCGGCAGCGGGTGGGTTTCCCCGTCCACTGTTACCTGATGCTCTTCCATAACCTCCAGCAGGGCGGACTGGGTTTTGGGGCTGGTACGGTTGATCTCATCCGCCAGAACGATCTGGCTCATTACTGCCCCTTCCCGATATTCCATTTCACCTGTCTTGATGTTGATCAGGGTGTAGCCGGTTACATCCGACGGCATCAGATCCGGCGTAAACTGAATTCTCCGGAATGTACAGTCCAGTGACCGGGCCAGCGCGCTGGCCAGTGTCGTCTTCCCGACGCCCGGCACATCTTCAATCAGCACATGGCCTTTGCACAGCAATGCAATCAGCGCATATTCAACGGCTTCCTCCTTGCCGACAATCGCCTTGCCGATATTCTGCTGCAGCGACATAATCATACGTCCTGGATTCAGCATGAACCTGCGCCCCCTCCGGAAAGAAAATTACAATGGAATCAACTTGAATATTATACCTGTAATTGATGAAAACATCAAGATGTTGTATAATGCTGCCAGCCGATGCAACATCTGATAGTAAGGAGGCCGAACTCCGTGTGGGATATCCGGGTCGTGGATGAAACCCCGGCCGGGAATGATGCAGCCGCCCTGGCCCGCAGCGGTGC
>CAMJTZ010000149.1 GCA_946408865.1 uncultured Clostridia bacterium | reverse complement strand
TGACCGCTTTCCTGAAGGAAGCAACCAAGGCTTTCCGGCTTTCGGCAGATGGATCCGGCGTGGTTTCCGCGGGAAGGAGTGCGCTTTCTTCTCTGCAGAGCTTGTTTGCTTCCGCGGTACTGCCGCTGAAAGTGCAGATCGAGACGACCGGGGGAGTGAATGTGCCCGGAGAGGATGGAAGCGGGGCTTCCAATGCAACCGGATCCGCGCAGACAGGAACAAGAACGATAGGGAGCAGCCTGGAATCTATCCTGAACGTCTCCAGTGTAACGGCGCCGGTGACGAACAACACCTCGAAGAATATCCAGGCGCCGGTCTCGATCAACGTAACGGCGGCAGGTTCCAATCCGGAAGCGGTAGGAAGATCAGTCTATAACGTGGCGGAGCAGTATCTGCTGCGGACGCTGGAGGGCGAGTGATGGAAACGTCAGCACAGTGTGCTGTTCGCCGAAGGCGAAAGTGCCCTGAGCTCGTTAGCGTGAAAAGGAGGGCAGGCCCCGCTCCAAGGGGACTGAACGACTATTGAACGAACGGAGGAATCGGATGCCGAGCACTGTATCTGTTCAGGTCCCGTCCTACGGCTACATCTACACCTTTTCCGGCGTGATATCCGTCCAGCATGAATTCTCCCTGAAGATCCAGACGGAAGCGGAATCTTCCTCCGGATCGGATTATGTGAACGGGGCGCGGAACCAGCCGGACAGGATCATTCTTTCCGTCATTGAAACGGACGTCGGCCATCTGTCCGGATGGGCCGACCGGATGCTGCAGGCGATGGAAGCCCTCAAGCGAATGCGGACGCTTTGCAATGTGGTCACGCCTTCAAAAACTTACAGCGCCATGCTTCTTTCCGAGTTCACAGCCACCGTGGACGAATCCTCCCAGTCCGGCTGGAAGGGGACCTTAACCTTTGTCCAGTATATTCCTCCCGCAGCCCCGGAAAAGACGGACGACAACGCCAGCACGCCGGTGCATACCGGCAGCACGGGAACTGTGCAGACGGTGAGCGGAACGTCCCTGAAAAATTTGCTGGCGCGGGCCGGAATCGGCTGAAAAATACTGGATTTTTACCCGGCCGCTGTGCTAAAATAAATGCGGTGAAGCCCGGCTGAGCATGCCGCGGCGCGGGAGGAACATAATGAAACGGTGGATCGCCGGTATCCTTATACTGGTCTGCCTGGCCCCGATGGCCATGGCAGAGCAGCCGGATGACGAACTTCTGCTCGGTTTCTATAACGACAGCGTATTCTTCGGGGATTCCATTACCAAGGCTTTGCGGCGGTACCGCTCCGCGGTGCGCCAGACAGATCCGGATTTCATGCCTACGACGGTCATTATCTGCACGGATAACATCAGCCTGTTTGCCGGCAGCCGGAACAGGCTGACCGGAGATTATCACTTTCAGTACCGGGGCCGCGAGAGCACGATGTACGACATCACAGCCCAGATCAATCCCAAAAAAGTCTTTATTCTGCTGGGGCTGAACGACCCGGCCGGCAGCAAGATCGAAAAAGCGATCGGCTGGGTGGAGGATATCATCCGCATCATGGCGGAACGTTTTCCGGAAACAGAAGTGTACTTCTTTTCGAACACGCCGGTTGCCCTCTACTACTGCAAGGAGAAGAACCGGCCGGATTATCCGGAACAGGTGAACGAATACAACGCGCGCCTGAAGGAAACCTGTGAAGCCCGGGGCGCGCATTATGTGGAAATCGCCGAACCCATGAAGGATGAAAACGGATATCTGAACCTGAATTATTCCAGCGACGACCGCTGCCACTTAAGCGACGAGGGCGTCAAGGTATGGATTGAATGCCTGAAGGATTACGCCCGGGAGCAATATGATCTGGGCCTGTGGGATCCTTTCGCGATCCCGGAGGAGCCTGAGAAGGAGGGTGCCTGACCATGAAAAGAACGCTTTCGCTGCTGCTGACGCTGCTGCTGGCCTGCCTTGGCATGGCGGCCTGCGCGGAGAGCGCGGAAAGCGCGGATTCCGCGCAGGTTCCGGACACCCTGCTGGAGCGGGTAAGCCGTGTCGCGGAAGACAACGAGCATCTGGCGGTGCTGACGGCGGAGGATCTTTACGACCTGGTGGGCGTCCCGCCGGTGGACTATGAGGATTTCGCCTATCTGGCGGACTATGACGCCTTGTCCGGCCGGGAGCTGATCATTGTCCGGGCGGTGGACGAGGAGGCCGCCCAGCGGGTGGAGGAGATGCTGTCCCAGTATCTGGAACTGCGCATGCGGGAGACCCGGAATTACCTGCCGGAAGCTTATAAAGCCCTGAGCGAGGCGGAGGTGATCCGGGAGGAACTGCTGACGGTGCTGTCCATTGCCGCCCCGGACCCCGAGGAGGCCAGTCTGCTGCTGCAGGAGGAGTGACGCCGCCGTGGTGTTCAGTTCGTTAACCTTTCTGCTTCTGTTCATGCCCTGCGTGCTGCTGGGTTACCGGCTGATGCCGGACAAAGCAAGGATGCCCTTCCTTTTTGCGGCATCCCTGCTTTTTTATGGCTGGGGATCCCCGGCGTGGCTGCTGCTGCTCGGATGGTGCATACTGGTGAGTTGGGGCGGAACGCTGCTCATGACCCGGGGCGGAAAGCGGCGGAAATCCATCCTCCTCCTGATGATCCTGCTGGACCTTGCGCCGCTTTTCTGGTTCAAGTACGCGGGATTCTTCCGGGATACGGTGACGAACCTCTTCGGCTGGGAAATCCGCTTTCAGGCGCCGCTCCTGCCCGCGGGTATTTCCTTTTTCACCTTTCAGGCGATCTCCTACATCCTGGATGTATGGCGGCGGGACGCGGAGCCCCAGCGCTCACCGGTGGTATTCGGCGTGTATTTATCTCTCTTCCCCCAGCTGGTGGCGGGACCCATCGTGCGGTATACAGACCTGGAGGCCCAGCTGCTGTCGCATCCGCGGCCTTCCTGGGAGCAGATGCGCCGGGGCCTGCGGCGCTTCTGCCTGGGCCTCGGAAAGAAAGTGCTGCTGGCGGACGCCTTAGGGCGCTTCTGGGGGCAGATGAACGGCGACTTTGCCGCGGCCGGGGCCCTGGGGGCCTGGCTGGGGCTGCTGGCCTTCTCCTTCCAGATCTATTTTGACTTCTCCGGATACTCCGACATGGCGCTGGGCCTGGCGGAGGCCATGGGGTTTACCCTGCCGGAGAACTTCGACCATCCCTACCGGGCGAAGAGCCTGACGGACTTCTGGCGGCGGTGGCATATCTCCCTGACTGTCTGGTTCCGGGAATATGTGTATATTCCCCTGGGAGGCAACCGCTGCAAGCCCTGGCGGCGGGATCTGAATCTGCTCATCGTCTGGGCCCTGACGGGGCTCTGGCACGGGGCGGGATGGCACTTTGTGCTGTGGGGACTGTACTTCGCGGGGCTCCTGATTCTGGAGAAACGCTTTCTGCCGGACAAACCCGGCCGGATTCCATCAGGATTGCGGCAGGGGATAACCTTCCTGCTGGTGCTGGCGGGCTGGGGGCTGTTCTCCGGCTTCGGGACCCCGCTGCTCGGCGCGCTGACCGGCGCATCCGGCTGGGGCGGCGCGGCGGCGCAGACCGCCTGCCTCGCCCACGCGCCGCTGCTGCTTTTCTGCGCGGTGATTTCCTTCGCGCCCCGGCTGCCCAAGGGACGGCTTGCGCGCTTCGCCGAGCCGGTGCTGCTGCTCCTGTGCCTGGCGGCGCTGGCGGCCCAGGGCTACGCGCCCTTTGTGTATTTCCAGTTCTGACGGGGAGGTGAGCATGATGACCGGAACGCCGGAGAACAAAAAACCAAAAATCCCGGACCGCGCGGTGGTGATCGCTACCCTGCTGATCCTGCTGGCCCTGGGGCTGGTCGCCGTTTTCTCCCCGAGCGAAACCTTCAGCGAATGGGAGCGCCGGGAACTGGCGGACCGGCCCGCGGCCCCGGATTTTCTGCACTGGAACACGGACAAGGCACTGGAAGGTTTCCTGAAGGACCATATTCCCGGCCGGCGGATGCTGGTGGCGGCGGACAGCGCCTTTCAGTTTCTGACGGGCCGGGGATCCCGGCTCAATACCTGGTATGTGAACGGCGCGCTGGTGGAGCCGCCCGTACCGGCGGATTCCCGCGCCTTGGAGACGAAACTCCGCCGCTTTGAAAGGCTTGCGGGGGATGTGCCCTGGGTGCTGCTGACGCCGAAAACCCATGGCTGGCTGCGACGGAATCAGATGATCCCGTCCATGGCCGCCTGCTATGATACCGAAGCGGAAGCTTATGCCATCCTGGAATCCTGCGGAAACGCTGTGGCCATGCCGGAAGCTTTCAACGAAAACCCGGACGAAATGTACTACCGCACGGATCACCACTGGACGCTGCAGGGCGCCTGGCAGGCGTATCAGGCGCTGGGGAAGCGGCTGGGCTATGCCCCCCTGCCGCTGGAGGATTTTAAGCTTACGGAATACGGAGGCTTCAGGGGGACGACCCTGTCCCGCTCCGGCCTGCCGGCGCTCTGGCAGGATACCCTCCGCTGCGCCGAACCGGACAGCCCGGTGACCCTGACCATGACGGACCGGAGCGGGGAGACGACCGCAAACCGGCTGATCTTCCCGGAGGACGCGGCAACCTATGACGGATACGCGGTGTACCTGCACGGCAACCACGGCGTCCTGGTCATCGAGCGCCCGGACGCCCCGGAGGGCACCCTGGTGGTTTTCAAGGATTCCTTCGCCAACTGCCTGCTGCCCCTGCTGAGCCGGCACTACCGCCGGATCATCGCGGCGGACGCGCGCTACGGCAGCGGACTCTTTTCCGACGTCCTGGCAAGCAGTGACGACACAAAGGCGATCCTCTTTCTCTACTCCCTGGACAGCCTGGTGAATGATTCGGAAATCACCAAATGGGCAAAATAACGGAGGCTCCGATTGTATTCTCTTCTTCCAATTACAAATGCTCCCCGGCAGGTGTTTACCCTGGATCTG
>CAMJTZ010000148.1 GCA_946408865.1 uncultured Clostridia bacterium | reverse complement strand
AAGAATGCTGATTGAGGAAAAATCCGTCACGCTGCCGCTGACGATTCTCTGCTCCGCGGTGGCTCTGTTTGTCATCCTGATGTATATCTGTGTTCCATTCGGCGCACTGTTCCGTACCTGGGGACGTGATTTTACGCTGACGTTCCGGTGGTTCGAACAGGTCTTTACCAAATACAAGGGACTGAAAGCATTCAAGGATTCCTTTATTCTTTCCCTGATCGCCGCGCCGATTACAGCGCTTCTCTCCATGATCATATCCTACCTGGTTGTAAAGAGAAAATTCAGACTGAAAGGCTTTATCGAGGTCGTTTCGATGCTGGCGATGGCTGTTCCCGGAACGGTTCTCGGTATCGGTTATATCCGCGGATTTGCCGGCGGAATTTTCCATACCGGATTCCTGCAGGGACTCTACGGTACAGGCGCAATCCTTGTGATCGTCTTTATTGTCCGTTCGCTTCCAACAGGAACACGATCCGGAATCTCGGCACTGCGACAGATTGACAAATCAATTGAGGAAAGCGCCTATGATATGGGCGCAGGAAGCCTGAAAGTATTCACTTCTGTCACGCTGCCGCTGATCAAGGATTCCTTCCTCTCCGGTCTGGTGACCGCTTTTGTCCGGTCCATCACCGCTATTTCCGCAATCATCCTGCTGGTTACCCCCGGATATCTGCTGATTACGGTTCAGATCAACGAATTCGCAGAAAAAGGATCTTTCGGTATTGCCTGCGCCTTCGCTACGATTCTGATCCTGATCACTTACGGATCAGTTCTGCTGATGAACTTTATTATCAAACACTTTGGTACCAGCCACAAAGTTAAGGAGGTTGAGCAAGCATGAGTGGAACGAGTGCGAAAGAACCGAAAGGCGTTCGACTGGATCATATCAGTAAAATCTATAAAAACCCGAAGACAGGAAAGGATTTTTATGCGGTTCATGATGTGAACCTGGATATCGAACCCGGAAGCTTTGTGACACTGCTGGGCCCTTCCGGCTGCGGAAAGACGACGACATTGCGGATGATTGCCGGCTTTGAATCTCCGGATGAAGGTGAGATCTTCCTGGGCGGAGAGCCGATCAATGAGCTGACTCCCAACAAACGTGATACAGCGATGGTGTTCCAGAGCTATGCCCTTTTCCCGCACTATAATGTGTTTGACAACGTTGCATACGGGCTGAAGCTCCGCAAAATCCCCAAGGACGAGATCAGGGAAAGGGTTACCAATATCCTGAAATTGGTGGAACTTTCCGACATGGAACAACGGATGACCAACCAGCTTTCCGGCGGCCAGCAGCAGCGGGTTGCGCTGGCACGGGCACTGGTGGTGGAGCCGGGCGTATTGCTGTTTGACGAACCACTGAGCAACCTGGACGCTAAACTGCGGGTGCAGATGCGTACTGAAATCCGCCGGATCCAGCAGGCCCTGGGAATCACGGCCATCTATGTAACTCATGACCAAAGCGAAGCCATGGCGATCTCGGACAACATCATCCTGATGAAGAACGGCGTGATTGCGCAGATGGGATCCCCGACAGAGATCTACTATCATCCGAACAGCGAGTTTGTCGCGGACTTTATCGGAGAATGCAATTTCCTGCCCTGTAACGTAACCGACAGGGAAGGCGAAGATGTACTTGCGACTGTCTACGGACATCCTGTGAAAGTACGTTCCGCAACAGAAAAGAGAGGTGAGGCGGAAATTGTGCTTCGTCCGGAAGCGATTGAAATCGCGGATGCAGGACAGCTTCCCTGCAAAGTGGAACTCAGCTGTTTTATGGGTTCCTATCAGAACTACCACGTGCGGGTCGGAGAGACGCTTGTGAAGATTGCAGACAATTGCCCGATCGGCAGAAAAACCTTCCAGGTTGGAGACACCGCCTATATTTCCTTCCGCAGTGAGTGTTCACACCTGCTTGAAACATGATCCCATTCCTTTGCAAGAAAATCCTCCCGGAATCACCGGGAGGATTTTCTCCGGTCTGACATACATCAGGAACGCATTTCATGAAAAAGCCAAATTCTTTTCTGTAAGAACCATTGTACTCCTGAAACCGGATTTGACTATATGATTCATTCAACTTACGAAAAGGGTTTTATCTGCACATGAAGAATTATTGATTCATCTGCTTTTATGAAAAACCGGGGGGAATACCGCATGACAGAACAGGCATTGAAAGCATTGCTGGACAGCATGACACTGGAAGAAAAAGCAGGCCAGCTGGTACAGTGCAACGCCGGGCAGTTTATTGCAAACGAGCTGGCGATTACCGGTCCGGACGGAGAAGTGCTGCCGACAGAAGAACTCTGCCGTGTCATGGGCAGTGTGCTTACTTTTGAGAATGCTGAGCAGGCAAAGGCACTTCAGGATATGCATCTGGCATCCGATCCCAAAAAGATTCCGCTGCTGCTGATGCTGGATGTGATTCACGGCCTTCGGACAACCTATCCGATTCCGCTCGCGATGGGGTGCTCATTTGACGATGACCTGCTGTCGGAATGTGCGGATATGGCCCGCAGGGAATCTTCCGTATGCGGCGTGCACGTCACTTTCAATCCGATGGTCGATACGGCACGGGATGCCCGGTGGGGACGGATTCTCGAAACCAATTCAGAAGAGCCGCTCATCAACAGCCGTATGGGGGCTGCGATGGTCCGGATTACACAGGGAGACGATCTGTCCGATCCCGGAAATGTGGCCTGCTGCGTAAAGCATTTTGCCGCTTACGGAGCCGGCGAAGCCGGACGGGATTACAATGGGGTTGAACTGTCCGAACGATCGCTGCGGCAGGATTATCTGCCGGCCTACAAGGCCTGCCTGGATGCCGGCGCACGACTGATCATGCCGTCCTTCAATTCTCTGAACGGCGTACCGTCTGTAGCCAACAAAAAACTAATGATTGACCTTCTCCGGAAAGAATGGGGATTTGATGGCGTTGTGATCAGTGACTATAACGCTGTAGGCGAACTGGTAAACCACGGCGTGGCTGCGGATATGAAGGACGCTGTACGCCTTGCCATGAATGCGGAATGTGATATTGATATGGTGCAATGCGCCTATTATCAGCATCTGGCAGATCTGGTGCGGGAAGGAACTGTTACAGAAGATGCTGTCGATGCTGCGGTGATGCGGGTGCTGAAGCTGAAAAATGAGATGGGACTGTTTGAAAACCCGTATCATGGCGCGGATGAAGACAAGGAAAAGGAAGTATATCTGTGTGCCGAACACAGGAGTATCGCCTGCCGCGCAGCGGAGGAAACAGCTGTTCTGCTGAAGAACGAAGGGATTCTTCCTTTCCGGAAAGATGTGAAACGGATCGCTCTGATCGGACCGTTCGCGGAGGAAATCCACCTGAACGGATTCTGGTCCCGGCCGGGCGCGGAACGTTATACTGTGACGATTCCGGAAGGCATCCGGAATCTGCTGCCGGACGCGGATCTGATCATCGCGAAAGGCTGCGGTGCTGAATTCGAAGATACTGAAACGGCCGGAATCGCGGAAGCCGTACAGGCTGCGGCCAATGCGGACGCGGTGATTCTTGCTGTCGGTGAACCGGAGGAATACAGCGGAGAAGGCAGAAGCCGCGCAGAGCTGTCCCTTCCCGGACCGCAGATGCAGCTGATCCGTGAGGTGGCGGCGGCGAACCGGAATACCGCGGTGCTGCTGTTCAACGGCCGGCCGCTGGTGCTGACGGAACTGACTGAAACAGTCCCGGCGATTCTCGAGATGTGGTATCCCGGAACGGAAGCCGGAAACGCTGCGGCAAGGCTGCTGTGGGGCGAAGCGAATCCCTGCGGAAAACTCTCTGCGGGGCTGCCTCGCACTGTGGGACAGTATCCCATGCCATACAACCGGATGAATACCGGACGGCCGAAGCCTCTGCCGGACGACCGGGCGGTGCCCTATACAAGCTGCTACCTGGATACGCCGAATCTGCCTCTGTATTCTTTCGGATACGGACTGAGTTACACTTCTTTCAGGTATGAATCACTGAAAACAGACAGCGATACGTTAACGAAAGACGGGACAATCAGGGTAACAGTTACCGTACAGAACACGGGAAACACCGCGGGGAAAGAGGCTGTGCAGCTGTACATGCGCGATCCTGTGGCTTCCGTAGTCCGGCCGGTGCAGCAGCTGATTGACTACAGGAAGATCAGCCTTCAGCCGGGCGAACGCGCAGAAGTGGTGTTCACGATCCGGGAAGCGCAGCTGCGTTTTTACAACATGGAGGGAGAGAAAGTATCTGAATGCGGAGAAATCCGGATCTCGACCGGCTATGCAGATCACCTGATTCTGACGAAAAGCATTGAAATCGTCTGAACCGGAGTCTTTTTCCCGAATGAACAGAAAAAATTTTACAGATAATGAATCAATTCATGTGTCTGAATCGTCTAATTAAGTGACGGGCATTTCGTCCGCAATTCAAAATGCTGGAGGTAGTCCTCTTGAAACGAATGATCATTCTGCTGACAGCCGTCCTTGCACTGCTGCTGTGCGCCGGAGCGGGCGCGGATCCAGCCAGAACCGACGGAACCGTTACGGCCTGGATCGGTGAGGAGAATAAATTTTTCCTGAAGTGTACGGATGGCGTGACGCGCACGGCTCCGATCCTGATCAAGGATATTCTGTGCATTACCGAGACAGACGCGGTGGCACTGACGCAGGATGAGCAGATTATTGCTGTCAGGAAAGACGGGAGCAACTACTCTGTTGTGTCCGCCAACGCGACGGAGGAAGAGATTGCCGGATACACGGACGGAACCGTTCACCTTGAGGAAGAACGTCTGACGGTCGGGGACACTGTTTATTCCGAACGCGCTGCCGCGGCAACAGCCGACGGTCTGATGCTGTATTGGATCAATCGCGGAGATAACGGGTATACCCTGATGCAGAAAGAACTGCCCGGCAGGGAGCAGGAAGCGTTTGGCCGTTCCGCGATTTCCCTCACGGGGCAGAACGTGCCGGAGCCGTTATATCTTTGTGTGACGGAAGAG
>CAMJTZ010000147.1 GCA_946408865.1 uncultured Clostridia bacterium | reverse complement strand
GACCGGGATCAGGCCCCAGTTCAGGAAGTGGATCATCACAAACGCCAGGCCTGCCAGGGTGGCCAGGATCCCCCAGGAAATCAGCATGGAAATCAGTACGCCGAAGTTCTGCTTCACCGCTTCCTGTTCGGTTACCCAGTCCAGCCGGGGTTTTTTCACGTCACGGCTCAGTGCCATGCAGGAGCAGCCGAAACTGAAAATCAGGCACAGAACGATCGCCAGAATGGTTTCCAGCGTAAATCCGGGCATTATGATCAGAATTGCGACTCCCGCAGCGATCACACCGAAAGAAACCAGCATGTATCCGACCGCGATCTTCGCGTGAATCAGCGTGCGGGCCGACACCGGCAGTGCCTTGATAAAGTCGTGTCCTTTGCCTTCCCGTGACACTGCTGTACTCAGTGCGGGGTTCATCCCGCTCATATAGGCCATAGCGACGGCAAGGATGCACATTACCAGCACAGGGGGCAGGGTGCCCAGAAGCTGTTTCAGGCCTCCCTCCGTACCGCTGCCTCCCGAAGACATGCTGATCATGACAATAATCAGCAGCGGCATAAAAACAATCGGCAGGATATTGATCGCATAGGAAGGCACCCGCAGGATCAGCAGGATTTCCCGCTTCACGTTTGCCAGGAAAGCGCTTCCCTCGCGGATGGATCCCTTCTGGATGCCTTTCCTGCCGGAAACGGACGGGGCTTCACTCTGCAGGAGGGAAAGTTTCCGATAGAAGATTCCCAGCACGCCGATCAGCAGCGCCAGTCCGGCGAAACTTACCAGCGCGTACAGTCCAAGCTGTCCCCAGTCGCCCAGCAGTCCGTTCGCGGCCCAGCCGGCCGGCGGGAAATACTGGGTCATACCGGAAATGCGTGCGGAATTGTTTGTAAAGAACTCCTTCAGGATCTCGCCGCCTTCCGCGGAATCGCCGGTAATGCTCCCCACGTTCATCATCAGAATCATATACCCGATGAAGAGCACAAAACCGCCGACGGTCAGGAAGAGTTCCTTCCGCTTCCAGAGTCCGGATATACGGATCAGGAGTGCGGAAAGCAGCCCGGCAATGCAGATGGGCAGAATGGCGATCATCAGCCAGGTCAGTACCATCCGGATATAGAACCCGGCATCCTCTCCCACCCGGGTACCGTACAGGATGCAGGCAGGCAGCAGGATTACTGCGTCAATCAGCGTTTCCGACAGCCAGATCTGCGCCAGTTTCGCGCCGAGGATCGTGCGGGGCTTGATAGGCATGGATGCGAGGAACGCTGCGTC
Organism: uncultured Clostridia bacterium; assembly: GCA_946408865.1. The sequence continues at coordinate 3,746 of CAMJTZ010000147.1, read as the reverse complement.
CCGGCCCAGATACAGGGAACTCATGATAAAGAAGAAGGCCATCACCAGGGTTCCGGCTGTGCTCAGCACTACCGCCATGATCACCAGCAGGTTCCGAAGGTCAATCGGCTGCGGCGCTCCCGGAGCCGGGGACAGTACGTCGAGCGCCTTCGTCTCAATGATGTACAGGATAACGCCAAGATAGCCGACCAGGAACAGGATTGCGACAAACATGCCGATCGTTCTTCCGCGTTTGTCGCGCAGGGCGTTCTTCAGGTTCTTCGGCTTCAGGTCTGCAAAACGGGTCAGCAGCTGAAGCCTCAGCAGTGCAAAGAAAGCGGTCATTCTTCTTCCCCTCCGTCATCCGTCAGCTCCAGGAACAGTTCTTCCAGGCTGGCGCCCACTTCGCCGGAGCGCAGTTCATCCAGAGTACCGACCGCTTTCAGGCTGCCGTGGGCAATCACGCCGATTCGTGTGCACAGTTTTTCTGCGACTTCCAGCACGTGTGTGGAGAAGAAGACCGTGTTCCCTTCCTTGCAGTGGCGGATCATTTCTTCCTTCAGCAGGTGCGCCGCCCGGGGATCCAGTCCGCTCAGCGGTTCGTCCAGAATCCAGATCGGCGGGTTGTGAATCAGCGCGCCGATCACGACCAGTTTCTGCTTCATACCCTTGCTGTAGGAGCGGATCTGGTTGTTGACAGCATCCTCGAGGGAGAAAATATTCAGGTATTTTTCGATATGCGCCTTGCGCTTCGCGGTGTTTACCTGGTAGATGTCCGCCATGAAGTTCAGGTATTCCATACCGGTCAGCCGATCATACAGATCGTTTCCATCCGGCACAAAACCAATCATCCGCTGCGCTTCCAGGCGTTCATGATCCATCCGGTGCCCGGCCATCGTAATGGAGCCGCTGTCAGGAGTCAGTACGCCCGTCATCAGTTTGATCGTGGTGGTCTTGCCGGCGCCGTTCGGTCCGATAAAACCGAAAAGTTCCCCGCCGTTGACCTGGAGTGTCAGGTCATCCACCGCTTTGGCATTGCTTTTTGCGTAGGCTTTGGTCAGATGCTGTAAGTCAATCATTTGAATCCTCCCTGCCGTTTCCCGGCTTCTTTCATCTTTCTGACAGGGTAAATATTACCACATCTGCCCATTTCTGAAAACCTCGGGAACAGTAAATTACGCGTACATATTTTGCTTTTTCCCATGGTTTTCCGTCTTCATAGAAAAAGCGCGGCTTCCGCCGCGCGCGTTGTTCAGTGTACCTTATAGATCCTCATGGACAGCGCTCCGTCGCTGCTGGTGCATCCTTCAATCCGGATCGGGAAATCGTAATTGTTCTGGAAGCGGAAGTTCAGCTCTTCTGTCCCGACCGCCGCGTCACAGTGAATCGGCAGGTAACTCGCCCCGCTCCCGCCGTGGGCGCGCCGCTTCAGAATCTTCAGTCCCGGCAGCTGCAGCACCGCGTTATACAGGGTGCTGGATACCTGGCAGGTCCCGCCGCCGTAGCCCGGAACAGATTTCCCGTCGATCAGCACGGGGGCTTCCTGGTATCCTTTCTTTCTCCCGTAGGGACCCATAATCGCGTTTCCGTCAAAAATATCTCCCGGCTGGAGCACGACGGATACCAGTCTGGCGCCGACAGCGATGTTGTGGATCCGGCTGATATTGGACCTGCTCTGCACCATCTTGTAGTAGCTCGTATAAGCAGCGATGGGACAGTCCTCAAACAGTTCCTCATCCGTCGGGGACACAGGCCGCAGATCCGTCAGCTCGTTGGGATCGATGTAGCCGTATTCGCGCATGTAGTTGACGACGGCCCATCCTTCGTAGAACTTCCAGACCGTGATTTTTGTGCCCGGATTCAGGATTACGTAATTGTTTCCGTCATCCTCTTCCCCTTCGTTGAAGCTCATGTTTTTCCGTACATGGCAGGCGGTTGCCGTCACGGCGGTATAGGAATGCTTCTGTTCGTTGAAGGGCGGGGTATTGGCGGGATCCAGAGCTTCAACGGACTGTTTGTCCACCCATTGCCGCCATACATAGCCGATCACGTTGTCCTTCCGGACGATCATGCACCGCAGTCCGACATACAGCACTTCCACGCCCTTGATCGTTCCGCTTCCCTTGTAGGCGTAATTCTTCATGTTGGGATCCATATCCTTGAAGATGTATGGATTCCCGGCGGAAATAGAACAGGTGTAGAGTGCCGGAGAGTTCATGTTGAAATCCGCGAGCGTGGGCACCGGATAAACCTTCCCGGTAACCCGTTCAATCGGCTCGTCTGCGTCCAGTTCCTGGATTTCTTCAAGTTCTTCCTCGGAGATCCCGGTTTCTTCCGGAATAACCGCGTCGCCCGGGTTTTCTTCTTCAGCCGCAGCAAAGCTGAGCCCGGTCCACAGCAGGCACAGGCACAGGAATCCGCAAACAAAGCGCTTCATGCGCTCAACCCCCTTTTTCATCGTTTCATTATCTCTGTTTTCATGATACCTGTCAAGGGTTCCGCCTGCAAAAGCATGCGCAAAATCTAGTGTTCCCCTTTTCTTTTCTCTACCCTCTATGGTATAATTAAGAGTCTGATGATTCTACGGATCACGGACAACGAACACTGATCACTGAACTGGGAGTGACCTCATGGCATCGCAAACCTATAACGCCGGAAATATTCAGGTACTGGAAGGGCTGGAAGCTGTCCGCATGCGTCCCGGCATGTATATCGGCACAACCTCTTCCCGCGGCCTGCATCACCTGCTCTGGGAAATTGTGGATAACGCGATCGACGAGGCTGCCAACGGCTTTGCCGACGAAGTATCTGTCACCCTGCATAAAGACGGGTCTGCCAGCGTGTGGGACAATGGCCGCGGCATGCCCGTGGATACGCACCCGACCCTCGGCATTCCCGGCGTCGAAGTCATCTTCACCGTGCTGCATGCCGGCGGCAAATTCAACAATGAGAATTATGACTACTCCGGCGGTCTGCATGGCGTGGGCGCCAGCGTCGTCAACGCGCTGAGCCGCTGGCTGACGGTCGACGTTTTCCTCAACTGGACGCATTACCGTATGGCCTTCACTTCCGACACCGATCCGGCAACCCGCAAAATTGCCGCCGGCAAGCCTTCCGGTCCGCTGGAGGTCATCGGCAACACCCGCAAAAAAGGTACGCTCGTCCGTTTCCTCCCTGATGACCGTATTTTTGAGGATGTCAGGTTCCATACAGAGACGGTGGCCCGCCGCCTGCAGGAGCTCGCCTATCTGAACCGCGGCATCCGCATCAGCTTTACGGATGAGCGCCTGACCGATCCGGAAGCGCGCACCCGCGTCTTCTGCTACGAAGGCGGCATTTCCGATTATGTCCGTTACCTCAATGCCGGAAAGAACGCCCTGCAGGAGGATGTTATCTATCTCGAGGGCAAGCGGGATACGGTCATCTGCCGTGCCGCCATTCAGTATACCGACGGCTTTACCGAGAGTCTTTTTTCCTATGTCAACAATATCAACACGCCTGAGGGCGGCACCCACGAAACCGGCTTCAAGGCCGCCTTCACCAAGTGCTTCAACGATTACGCCCGCCGCACCGGCCTCCTGAAAGAGAAGGACAACAACCTCTCCGGCGAGGATTTCCGCGAGGGTCTGACCTGCGTGCTCACCACCATGGTCAAAAACCCCCAGTTTGAGGGGCAGACCAAGGGCCGTCTCGGCAACAGCGAGGTCCGTCCCGCGGTGGAGGCTGTCATCTCCCAGCAACTTACGGACTGGCTCGACAACCTGAAA